>NZ_QCZG01000001.1 GCF_003097615.1 Pueribacillus theae | reverse complement strand
TTTTTTTGATACATCGCTGAAAGCTTTCCGGAACCATACGCCTAGCGTATGGTTTTCTTTTCACAAAGAAAAATCTTACCTATTACATGCATAGGTAAGATAAATGTTTATCTCGGTTCAACGATAAGTTTAATGGCTGTCCTCTCTTCTCCATCAATTAAAATGTCAGTGAACGCGGGAATACAAATGAGGTCTACTCCACTTGGTGCTACAAATCCTCTCGCGATTGCGATGGCTTTAATCGCTTGGTTGATTGCACCTGCGCCAATTGCCTGAATCTCAGCGTTGCCTCTTTCTCTTAATACATTCGCTAGTGCGCCAGCTACTGAATTGGGAACGGATTTGGCTGAAACTTTTAATACTTCCATCTCTAGTACCTCCCTTAAAGATTAGCACCTTCTCGATCGCCATAAACGGGGGATAGCAACCCCCATAAATGGAAGCCTCGATTTATAATATTCACGATCTAAACTTGTATTCCTGCATTTTCAAAACTTTTTGTTTATTTTTAATGAAATCCGGTATATACGAATGTCTTTCATGAGGGTGATGTACACCTCTAGTCAAAAAATGGCTTGTCTTCATTGATAAGGATTCTCTCTGTATTCACCGCAAGCCCCGATTTTTTATCAACGGTAATACATATCCCACTTAATTGCGCCCGTCCTGACATGACTTCAAACCGGACAGGAAGGCTTGTTAAAAATCGTTTGATTACCGCTTCTCGCTGCATACCGAGAATGCCGTCATACGGTCCTGTCATTCCAACATCTGTGACGTATGCCGTTCCATTCGGCAAGATACGGTTATCTGCTGTTTGTACGTGCGTATGTGTCCCGACAACAGCTGTCACCTTTCCATCCAAATACCAGCCCATTGCCTCTTTTTCGCTTGTTGCTTCAGCATGAAAATCAACAAAAATGTATGGGGTTATTTTTTTGTATTTTTCAACAAGTTCATCAGCTTTCCTAAAAGGGCAATCAATGGCAGGCAAAAAAGTTCTCCCTTGTAAGTTAATCACTGCGATTTCAAGATGATTTACTTTCATCAATATCGATCCATTGCCAGGTGTCCCTTCCGGAAAATTAGCCGGACGGATCAAAGATTTCGCTTCCCCGATAAACTCAAATATTTCTTTCTGATCCCAAGTGTGGTTGCCCATCGTAACGACATGTGCACCCGCCTGGATAAATTCTTTATAAATTTTATCTGTAATGCCCCGTCCTCCTGCAGCATTTTCTCCATTAATAATTGTTATCGCCGGTTTGTATTTTTTTTGAAGCTTTGGCAAATATTCTTTTAACATTTTTCTTCCGGGCGAGCCGACAACATCACCAATAAATAAAAACTTCATTATAGCAATTCCCTTTCAATTTATAGTATGTAGAAAAAACCATTTATAGCAAAATAAAGTGGTCAATGACCACTTTATTTTGCGTATTCAACTGCCCTTGTCTCTCGAATAACTGTAACCTTAATATGACCAGGGTAGTCGAGTTCTTTTTCGATTTTTTTCGTAATTTCTCTCGCCAAACGATAAGAGGATACGTCATCAATAACATCAGGTCTAACAATGATTCTAATTTCACGACCCGCCTGAATAGCGAATGATTTCTCGACTCCTTCGAAGGACTCTGAAATCTCTTCAAGCTTTTCAAGCCGACGGATGTATGTCTCCAGTGTTTCGCGCCGTGCACCCGGTCTAGCTGCAGAAAGTGCATCAGCTGCCGCAACCAGCGTTGCGATAATAGAAGTAGGCTCTGTATCCCCATGATGGGAAGCAATACTGTTGATGACTACTGGGTGTTCTTTATATTTGGTTGCAAGTTCAACACCGATCTCTACGTGGCTTCCTTCAACCTCATGGTCAATTGCTTTTCCGATATCATGCAATAAGCCGGCTCTCCGGGCGAGCTTTACATCTTCACCAAGCTCCGCTGCCATTAATCCAGCCAAATATGCAACTTCCATCGAGTGCTTCAATACATTTTGACCATAACTGGTTCGATACTTCAATCTTCCGAGTATCTTAATTAAATCTGGATGCAGTCCATGAACACCAACTTCGAAGGTTGCCTGCTCACCATACTCTCTTATATGTTCGTCAACTTCTCTTCTGGATTTCTCAACCATTTCTTCGATACGGGCTGGATGAATCCGTCCATCTTGAACGAGGTTCTCCAACGCAATCCGTGCGATTTCCCGGCGAATTGGGTCAAAACCTGAAAGAATGACTGCTTCCGGGGTATCATCGATGATTAGATCAATGCCAGTCAACGTCTCGAGCGTTCGAATGTTTCTTCCTTCCCGGCCAATAATACGCCCTTTCATTTCATCATTTGGGAGATTCACAACAGAAACTGTTGTTTCTGCAACATGATCAGCCGCACAACGCTGAATTGCAAGCGAGAGAATATTTTTTGCTTTCTTTTCAGCCTCTTCCTTGGCACGAGTTTCCATTTCTTTCATCATGACAGTTGTTTCATGAGCCATTTCCTTTTCGATATCACTTATAATTAATTGTTTCGCATCTTCACGGCTCAATCCAGAAATTCGTTCAAGTTCGGCTTGTTGCTGTTGCAGCAATTCCTCCACTTTGCTTTCAATCTCTTCAATTTGTCGTTGTTTTTTGGTGAGAGATTCCTCGCGTTTATCCAAAGATTCCTCTTTTTTATCTAAAGATTCACCCTTCCTGTCCAGAATCTCTTCTTTCTGAACCAAACGATTCTCTTGCTTTTGTAGTTCATTTCTGCGTTCGCGAATTTCGCGTTCAGCATCCATACGAAGTTTATGGGTTTCATCCTTCGCTTCGAGTAGCGCTTCTTTTTTAGAAGCTTCTGCTTCACGCTTTCCATCTTCAATAATTTGCTGTGCTGCATGCTCTGCACTGGAAATTTTCGCTTCAGCAATCGATTTGCGTCCAAGATATCCAACAACTGCTCCGACACATGCAGAGATAAGCATAGTGGAGATGAGAACGATTAAATCCATACGTTCACCTCCCTTGCTATCTACTTGTTGGTTAAAGGTCGTTCAAAAAGTTCAGCATTCATGCAATGTTCATAGCAAATTAGTTTGACAGCGCCGTTCCTTTTGAACCTGCAATTATTTCATAATTTAAAAATGTCGCACAGCACAATGAATCGTATATGTTTGAATTTCGTTAGAAATCAAGCAAATATACATAATTTTATTTTATAGATGTAAAAATAGCTTGTCAAGATAACGAAACGGAAGTTAGAGATCAGAGGCTAAATTTAGGCTGCGTTGTTTTCACAGAAAAACAGGCGCTGCAAGGCGCCTGTTTACTCTGTTAGCAATGATTCTTGTATTTCCTGTTCTTCGGAAGCATCTGTCGGGCTCTCTGTCGTGTCTAAAGCATAATGTTCACGGATACGGGATTCAATGTCATTTTTGATTGAAGGATTTTCTTTCAAAAATAGTTTGGCATTCTCCCTGCCTTGTCCAAGCCTTTCGCCTCCATAAGAATACCAGGCACCGCTTTTTTGTACGATGTCCAGCTCAGAGCCAATGTCGATGATTTCTCCTTCTTTCGAAATCCCTTCGCCGTACATGATATCCACTTCAGCTTGTTTGAAAGGAGGGGCTACTTTATTTTTTACCACTTTAATTCTTGTGCGGTTTCCTACCATTTCGTTGCCTTGTTTTAACGTCTCAGCTCGCCTTACTTCGAGTCGGACAGATGAGTAGAATTTTAACGCTCTTCCTCCAGGCGTTGTTTCCGGATTGCCAAACATGACCCCTACTTTTTCACGTATTTGGTTAATGAAAACCGCAATTGTTTTCGATTTATTAATCGCTCCGGACAGTTTACGCAGCGCCTGCGACATTAACCGGGCTTGAAGGCCCACATGGGAATCGCCCATTTCTCCTTCAATCTCTGCTTTAGGGACAAGAGCAGCAACCGAATCGATGACGATAATATCAATGGCGCCGCTTCGAACGAGCGCCTCAGCAATTTCCAACGCCTGTTCCCCCGTATCAGGCTGGGAAAGAAGCAATTCATCGATATTCACACCGAGATTTTGCGCGTATACAGGATCGAGCGCGTGCTCGGCGTCAATAAACGCAGCTTGTCCACCATTGCTTTGCACTTCTGCAATTGCATGAAGGGCAACAGTTGTTTTCCCTGATGATTCAGGGCCGTATACTTCAATAACCCTGCCTCTTGGATAGCCTCCGACGCCAAGGGCAATATCTAATGAAAGGGAACCGCTTGAAATCGTTGAAACTCTTTGTTCAGCCTGCTCCCCTAATTTCATAATAGAGCCTTTACCAAATTGTTTTTCAATCTGCTTTAGCGCCATATCTAAAGCAGCTTTGCGTTCACTCATTCACTTCACTCCTTCATGACAAAACAGCCCACCCCCGAGCTGATTCATCAATTTATCTTAATTATACTCTTTTTAAAAAGGATTGCCAATAGTTTCCCGAACATTTATTCGACTACTTTAGACGAAATTAACGTGCGGTTTGAAGTGAACGTTGAGGCGGCTTCGCCGGTTCCAAATGGATGCGCGATCCATTCAAGCCCTCTTGCTTGAGACATTCATAAACGTACGGCGCAACACTAAGAGAGATTTCAAAAAAAGAAAAACGCTCAAAAATATCGATGCGGCCAATATCTCTTTTTGAGATGCTGGCAAGGGTTGAAATTTCATCAACTAGCTTCTTTGGATGGAGATCGACGTTTCTTCCAACATTTAAGAAAAAACGCACCATGCCTTTTTCTCCTCCGGTTTCACCGAATTGGTATTCTTCCGGAATCTGCAAAGTATTCACAGAAAGCAACATAGCCAATAATGAAGAAATGGCTTCCTTGGGAGAATAGCTTGTCAATAGTTGCTCGGAAAGCGATTGAAAAACTTCTTGATTGGAATTGCCAGAGTTGGCAATCTCCTCTTTCAGCCGGTTAAATTTGCGCATGATTAACTCATTGCCGTCTGGAAGTTTTGCTTCAGGAATCTTGCTGTTTATTTTTTCTTCAATCGCATGCAAAAACTTGCCATCTTGCGGAGTAACAAAAGTAAAAGCCATTCCGCTCTTTCCAGCCCTTCCTGTTCTTCCGATGCGATGCACATATTGTTCTGGATCTTCAGGGATATCGTAATTAATCACATGGGTTACATGGGCTACGTCAATGCCTCTCGCAGCAATATCAGTTGCGACAAGAAGATTAATTCGCTTTTTTCTAAAGCCATTCATAACATTTAAACGTTGGGGCTGGGTTAAATCCCCATGAAGCCCTTCAGCCCGGTAGCCTTTTGAATTAAGAGCGTCAACAAGCGTTGATACGCCTTTTTTTGTTTTGCAAAAAATAATGGCAACCTCAATATTTTCGCTGTCAATAATCCTTGAGATGGCTTCAAGCTTGTGCTGCTCAAATGTTCGATAAAAAACTTGTTCAATCGTCGCTGCCGTTTCATTTCCTTTCGTAACGGAAATGATAACTGGCTTATGCATGTAGCGATATGCAAGCTGTTTAATATCCTTTTGCAACGTAGCGGAAAAAAGCATCGTTTGCCTTTCTTTTGGCATTTGATTTAAAATCGCCTCTATATCTTGAATAAAGCCCATATCAAGCATTTCATCAGCTTCATCAAGGATGACCGTTTTAATTTCTTCCGTTTTTAACGTTTTACGCTGCAAATGATCAAGTATTCTTCCCGGTGTGCCGACAATGACTTGTGCACCTTGCTTCAGTTCATTAATTTGGGGGAAAATCGGCTGTCCGCCGTAAATCGCCGCGATTTTGATATTTTTATATTTCGTAATTTTTTTTAGTTCATTCGCCACTTGGATCGCAAGTTCACGGGTCGGCGTCAAAATAATGGATTGCGGGCGCTTTATTGGTGTCATGTTCTCCGCTACAGGTATGCCGAAAGCAGCCGTTTTTCCTGTTCCAGTTTGCGCTTGGCCGATCACATCATGTCCATCTTTTAATACCGGAATTGATTTTTGCTGAATGGGAGTAGGCTCTGAAAAACCTAATTCATCCAACGCTTGCTGTATTGGTCTAGATAGTCCTAATTCTTGAAATGTCTTCAATCTTATTCACCTTTCCTTAAATGCTTCAACAAATAATAAAATCCGTTATATGCGCTTCTGCTTCGAATTGCATCCCTGCTGCCAATTAAATCAAGTGGATAAATGATTGTCTCTTTATTTTTAAATGCAATCCCAATAAAAACAGTACCGACTTCTTTTCCTTCACTTTTTGTTGGTCCGGCAACACCGGTAAAGCTTATCCCGATATCGGCATTGAGAATCTTTCTGACATTCTCCGCCATTGCTTTAGCGCATTCCGAACTGACCGCCCCTTCTTCATCAAGGATTTTTTGGGAAACGTTTAATACTTTGTTCTTCACTTCATTTGTATAGCTGACAATTCCGCCGTTAAAAATCATGCCGGCGCCCGAAACTTGCGTTAGCAATTGGGCAAACAAGCCGCCCGTTAAACTTTCAGCGCAGGCGATCCGGAGGTTCTTCTTCGATAGAAGCTTGGAAACTTCAATCGGTAAAGATGTATTATCATAACCGTAGAAATATCTTCCTACACGATCCAAAATGGTTTTTTCCATTTCATCAAGCAGTTTTTCGGATTCTTGTTCTGTCTTGCTTTTGGCAGTAAGCCTTAACGTTACTTCCCCGTCCCCCGCCAGTGGTGCAATGCTTGGGTTCGTTTGGCTGACAATTAAATCCTCGATATCTGCTTCAAGCTGCGCTTCACCGATACCATAAAACCTGAGAACTCTTGATAAAATAAAATTCGAAATGATGCCTTGCTCGTGCAAAAATGGGCGGACCTCATCCAAAAACATAGGTTGAAGTTCTTTTGGCGGGCCTGGAAGAAGAATATATATTTTGCCTTCATGCGAATAGGCCATTCCTGGGGCCATTCCTGTTTTATTTTCAAGCACATAAGAATCTTTTATGACAAGCGCCTGCTTGCGGTTGTTTTCTGTCATGGCACGGTTTACAGTTTTGAAATACGCTTCGATGCGATTCATAGCTTCCTGGTTATAAACAAGTTTTGTGTTGAGCAATTCAGCAAGTACGTCCTTTGTTAGATCGTCTTTTGTAGGCCCCAGTCCTCCGGTAAGTATAATCAAATCTGAACGTTCTTGGGCTTGGATAATTATTTTCTTTAATCGTTCCGGGTTATCGCCAACTCCTGTATGATAATAAACATTTATTCCCAGTATCGCAAGCTCTTTTGAAAGAAATTGGGCATTCGTATTACAGATTTGCCCTAATAACAATTCTGAACCAACAGAAATAATTTCGGCGTTTACCTCCAATAGCGGAACCTCCTTGTTTACTTAGAACTTAAAATAATTTCTCTGTTTTTCCAAAAATAATCAATGCCAGATAAAATGGTTAAAATGAATGCCGCCCATAACATGAGCTCGCCAAAAGGGAACGAAACGGCTGAGAAAGGAATGTTGTATAAGAGCAATGCAGCAATGGCAATAATTTGAAAAGTTGTTTTCCATTTCGCAATATTGCTTGCAGCGATAACTTTTCCTTCCCCCGCAGCGATCAAACGAATGCCGGTCACAGCAAATTCTCTGCTTAAAATAATGATGACAATCCAGGCAGGAGCAAATTGCAGCTGCACTAAGGATACAAGGGCGGCTGTTACCAATAGTTTGTCTGCTAGCGGATCAAGAAATTTCCCCAGGTTTGTTACAAGATTATATTTTCTAGCTAAATACCCATCAACCCAATCAGTTGCTGAAGCAAAAATAAAAATAAGGGCGCCAATCAAATGGCTGATAGGTATTGTTTGCTTAAAAAGCGTCCATTCTCCTATTGGAAGCGGGGCAAGCATAAAAATCATAAAGATTGGGATGAGGATTACCCTTGATAATGTAATTTTATTTGGCAAATTCAAAACCATTACCCCCATAATCGTTAAAACGTTATTTCCCTATGAAAGTTAAATCGAATTCAGGTGAAAAAAGGCCATCTTCACCATCAACAGACGACCTTAATCGTTAGCTTATTTTTGCAAGTGAATTTTCACAGTTTGAGCCGCGATGCCGGAAGGCAGCTCAATTTGTTCCCCATTCACTTCCATCTTCATATTTGAAGTATTGCCAATCCGAATTCGGACATCGGACACCTTACTGAAATCAAATGTTTTTTCCTGGCCATTCGAAAACCCTTGATTTATAACTGTTTTTCCGCTTCCATCCTGGATTTTCAACCATGAGTCCCCTGTAAACGAAAAGGCAACATGAAATTGATCCGTTTCTGACAAAATGAAATTCGAAGTATCACCGCTCGTGCTGGCGAGTTCAATTTTTCCATCGCCCGATGGTGCATGTGTTTCTTCCCCGTCGTCATCTTGTTTATTCTCATTGCTTTCCTTATCAACGGATTTCTCATCAACGGATTTCTCGGTTTCTCGTTCAGTTAGTGCATTTTCATTTTGCTTGACTTCAACACCTTGTTCATCTTCCCGAATGTTATCTTTTCCTGCATCGTTATTTTTATTAATGCTTACCATCCAAATCACGGCAAAGATGCCGATTATGATTAAAAAAATTAAGATGCCGGACAAAGCAGACAAAAATTTACCGCTGGGTGGAGAAGGTATAGAAGCTCTCGATCTTCTAGGCGGAAACGATTCAACGGTTTGAGGAAGTTTTGGAAGTTCATGGCCATATTCTTCTAATAAGACATCATAGTTTAAGCCAACCGCTTCAGCATAACTTTTCACGAATGCTTTTGTGTAGAATGAACCGGGAAGTTTATCAAACTCTCCTTCCTCAATCGATTCCAAATAGCGTTTTTGAATCTTCGTCAGTTCCTGCACTTCTTCAAGTGACATTTTCTTGTTGATTCGAGCTTGCTTAAGCTGTTCTCCCAATTCAGACATTGATAACACCTGCCACTCTATAAAATCACATTGATGCGTTAACAATAACACACTTAAATTTAATAATAAATGAAAACTCGGCAAATGCCGAGCCTTTTCGTTAATTTTTCAAAAGATAAGCAGAAATTATAAATTTGCTTTTTCGCGAATTTAAACCAATCCGGCCTCCGACTTCTGACCTCCTAAGAAAGAACGCGATCGCGTTATTCTTAATACCATGCGCCATTTATAGATATGATTTGGCCGTTAATGTAGGCAGATCGTTTAGATAGCAAAAAGTCAACTAAATGAGCGACTTCAGAAGGTTCTCCCAGTCTCCCCATTGGAATGGCCTCTTCAAGTTCACTTATTTCCGCTTTTGACAAATGACTAAGCATGTTTGTTGCGATTGCACCTGGCGCAATCCCATTCACTCGAATCCCACTCGGCGCAACTTCCTTAGCCAAGGCTTTTACAAACGTGTTAAGCCCACCTTTTACCATAGAGTACAACACTTCACAAGAAGCGCCTGTGATCCCCCATATCGAAGAAATGACGATTATATTACCGCTTTTTTTTCTTATCATGCTCGGCAATAGGTATTTCGTTAGTAAAAATGGCGACGTGATTTGCAGCTGGACCATTTCGAATACTTCATTGTCTTCCATATCCGTCATTAAACCGAAAAAGCTATTTCCGCTATTATGGATGACAGTATCGATCTCATGGACGATCTCCGGCAGCATCTCTTTTACAGCTTCTTTCTTTGATAAATCAGCCCTTAGCAAATGGATCGGGAGATCAAACTGTTTTAGCTGTGTTTTAAGCGCTTCAATTTCATCTTGATTCTTATGATAGTGTAAATATAGCCCATACCCTCGTTCAGCAAGCCGGTATGCGGCAGCTTTGCCGATGCCGCCGCTGGCTCCTGTTAATAATGCGTATTTCACGTTTGTTCCCCCGTTTGCGCAGGATCATATTTTATGAATCAATACTCGTCGGGGCGATGTTGCATAAAGAACCTCGCCCCTAGGGTGTTTTACAATTTCTACAATGGCTGCCTTTAAGTTTTCGGAACGATTTGGCAAACGGTAAATGCATCCTCAACAAAATGCTGCTGAAGTACTTCTTCTATATCCTCCATTGTGAGGCTTTCAAGAACTTTTGTCGTATCGAACAAATTCATGCCGTTAAATTGGTATCTTGTATACTCATTCGCGATATATTCGAGCGAGTTAAACGAACGCAAGATTGACCCAATTTTCTTTTTCTTTATGCGTAAAAAATCTTCTTCGTTCAGTGGATGGGTACGGAATTGGTTCACCATGTCAAACAGTTTATGAGCCAATTCTTTCGGTTTGTCAGTGTTGCTGCCGATGACCGAGAATCCAAAGCTTTCTTCCTCTGAATAATCGTAAAAAAAGCTTTGATCAATGAGCCCCTCATCATACAGCGTTTCATAGTTGTTTGAGCTTTGGCCGAACATTAGATCCATTAAAACATTCATCGCAAGTTCATGCTTTAAAAGCTCATTACCTTGCCTTCCAACTTGCTGCTCTTTAAAGCCGACAATGCATTTTGGCGTATTAATATGCATCGGGATTATTTTTTCTTTTTCGGCAACGTGCTTTGGCTCTTCATCGAAAAAACGCTTTAATTCCGTCTCTTGCTTGAACGTCTTGTTTGCTTGATTTTCTTCAATCAATGCCATAATTTCATTAGGATTGACCGGTCCAATAATAAACAGCAGCATGTTGCTTGGATGATAAAACGTCTCATAGCACTCATAAAGCAAGTCCTTTGTAATATGCGAAATCGATTCAACCGTTCCCGCAATGTCAATTTTCACCGGATGGTTATGATACATATTTTCGATGACGCCGTAATAGGCACGCCAGTCTGGGTTATCATCGTACATGCGGATTTCTTGGCCGATAATCCCTTTTTCTTTTTCTACTGTTTGTTCGGTAAAGTAAGGGCTCTGAACAAAATCCAGCAATGTAATTAGATTTTTCTTCACATCTTGTGTCGTTGAAAATAAATAGGCTGTACGTGTAAAGGAAGTAAATGCATTCGCTGATGCTCCTTGTTTGCTGAAATCATGAAAAACGTCGCCGTCTTCTTTTTCAAAAAGTTTATGTTCGAGAAAATGGGCAATGCCGTCAGGCACCCGAACCTTTTCTTTTTTGCCTTTTGGCGTAAACTGGTTATCGATTGAACCATATTTCGTTGTAAAAGTAGCATATGTTTTGTTAAATCCTTGCTTAGGCAAAATGACGACATGCAGGCCATTGGGCAGTTTCTGTTCGTAAACTGTTTCTCCGACATGATTAAAAGTAATTTGCTTCACGGTTTACGCCCCCTCTCCTTTTAAAAAATAAATCGTATCCATTTCAATTTTATTCGCGACCCTGGTGACTTCATCGCGAGTGACACGGTCAATCGCTTGCAGCCATTCATCAATCGTAAACGTAACGTTGGCGATGACTTGATGGTATAGCAGTTCAACGATTCCCCTCGGATCGTCCAATGTTTCCAAAATGGAGTTCTTTAGCATAATTTTTGTTTGGTCGAATTCCAATTCACTAAAATCACCGTTTTTCATTTTATCCAGCTGTTCTTTTATAATGCTAACCGTTTTTTCGTAGTTATTCGAATCAATGCCGGACATAACAATCATCATGCCAATATGGCTTTCAATTGCCGATGATGCATAGTAAGCGAGGCTTTCTTTTTCCCTTACATTGATAAATAATTTCGAATGGGAAAACCCGCCAAAAATTCCGTTAAACACTTGCAGAGCAGAATAGTCCTCATTTGAAAACGTAATATTTGTCCGAAAGCCAATATTAAGCTTACCTTGATTGATTTCTTGCTCTTCGATTTTCTCCTTTACGTGTTGAGGCTTTTTATGCTGTACAGACGAAGCTCGCTTTACATTTTTTCTATCGGATGGAAAAGTGAAAAAACGATCGGCTGCCTGTTCAACTTGTTCTGGATCAATGTCGCCAACAACATAAAGATCGATGTCGTCTTCGCGAAGAGCTTGCTCATAATACTTAAAAAGGTTACCCCCATTAATCGCATCGACTTTTTCCAGACTTCCGTACACGTGTTGGCTGTAAGGTTCATTTTCAAACATTTCCTGGATTAATCGCATATTGGCATAGCGCATTTTATCATCATAAAGCGCCTCGATTTTTTGTTTTAGTGACCGTTTTTCTTTTTGGACAATCTTTTCATCAAATGTTTTATTTTTGCCATCCTTAGGATGGAATAAAATATCTGATAAAAGCCGGGCTGCCTCTTCAAAAATTCCGGTTTCCTTGAACAAATAACGTTGATGTGCAATATCTAATCGAAAGGTGATGATATGATTTTCACCTTTTTTTGATAAATCACACGTTAATGTGGCCCCATATAGTTCCTCAAGGCGAGCTCTTATTTCTTTGGATGAAGTCAAGTTTTCCGTCGCACTTTGGAGAACATATGGCAAGAGCGCTCTCTTTGTTAGGTCCTCTCCTGTCAACTGTTTTTTCATTTGAAGGATGATTGAAATGGTTTTAAATTTATTCGTCTTGATTGTATGCAAGCGGTACTGATGTTTATCAGATGTACGTTCATCAACTAGCGCCATGGGCACTTCTCCTTTCTATATGCACTCATATTTAGTCTATCCATCTTCTCACAAGCCTATTTTAACCTGATGCTTCTTCCTGCTTCGAAACAAGGACAGTCCGCGGCTTGCTGCCTTCGTACGGCCCAACGATTCCACGGGCTTCCATTTCATCGATTAACCGTGCCGCTCGTGTATACCCAATACGGAATTTTCGTTGGAGCATTGATACGGAAGCCGACTGCCTTTCAATGATTAATTGGACGGCATCATCATAAAGCTCATCTTCCACTTCCTCATGTTCGGGCTCAGATTCCTCTGAAATCATTTCTTCAACATAATTCGCTTTTTGTTGAGAGATCGAAAAGTTAACGATTTTTTCAACTTCTTCATCTGATAGAAAGGCACCTTGGATTCGTACTGGCTTCGATGCCCCAACAGGCAAGAACAGCATATCCCCTTGTCCAAGAAGCTTCTCAGCCCCCCCGATGTCAAGAATGGTCCTTGAATCAACTTGAGAAGATACGCTAAAAGCAATCCGGGACGGTATATTCGCTTTGATCACACCTGTTATGACATCAACAGAAGGGCGTTGTGTCGCTATAATCAAATGAATGCCCGCGGCTCTCGCCATTTGGGCAAGCCTCGTAATGGCTTCTTCGACATCTCTTGAAGCAACCATCATTAAATCGGCAAGCTCGTCGACAATGACGACGATGTACGGAAGAAACGGCTGGCTGTCCCCTTCCTGATTGTGGCGCCGTATCCATTCATTATAGCCTTCTATATTTCTTGTGCCCGTATGGGAAAAGAGCTCATACCTTCTTTCCATTTCATCGACGACCTTTTTTAAAGCTTGAGATGCTTTTTTCGGATCAGTAACAACAGGCGTTAATAAATGAGGTACCCCATTATAAACATTTAATTCAACCATTTTCGGATCAATCATCATCAATTTGACTTCATGGGGCTTTGCCTTCATCAACAAACTAGTAATAATGCCATTAATGCATACACTTTTTCCGCTTCCCGTTGCTCCTGCGACAAGCAAGTGCGGCATCCGGACTAAATCGGCAACTAACGGTTCACCCGAAATATCCCTGCCAAGCGCGATTGACAGTTTTGATTTATGTTGTTGGTAATTTGATGACTCGATCACTTCGCGCAATGATACGAGCGAAACTTCTTTGTTTGGGACTTCAATTCCAACCGCTGATTTTCCTGGAATCGGCGCTTCAATCCGTATATCTTTCGCTGCAAGCGCTAAGGCCAAGTCATCGCTTAAATTGACAATTTTACTTACCTTAACCCCAACGGCAGGATGTACTTCATATTTCGTTACTGCGGGGCCTAAATGAACTTTTAATACTTTTGCTTTTACACCAAAGCTCTCAAATGTTTGTTCAAGTTTTTTTACATTCCGAGAAATATGGCTTCTATCCCGATTTTGGTTCGTTTTATTAGGCATATTCAACAAGCTCAGCGGCGGGAGTTCATACGTTTCATTTTCAACTTCATTGATTGAAAATGGTTCATTAAGTGGCTCTTCAAGATTTTCATCTTTTGTTACAGCTTTGCTTTTGTTTTCCTGCTTTACTTCTTTAAAAGACAGCTGTTCAATACTTTCAGCGAAATCCTCGATGATTGGCTCGCTATCCAATTCAATTTCTTGTACATCTGATTGTTCGGTAAGCGGTTCTTTCCGGCGTTTTTCTTTGGATGCTTTTTCTCTTTGTTTTTTCTTTACCTTTTTTTCAACTAATGATTGCCTCCATTGTTTAAAATCATTCGCCATTTCTTTAACTGAATTTAGCAGAAAACCAGCCATCTTATTTATTACATGTATGAAAAACCTTAAAGGTGACTTTCCTGTAATAAGTAAAATCGCGATGATTAGCAGAATAAAGGAGATAAACACCGTACCCCCTTCATCGAAAAGCTGGTAAAAAAAGGCGAAGCTTAGTGCGCCAACCATCCCCCCGCCTGTTTCTACAGAGGGATCCCCGCTCAGCAATCTTTTAACGGTATGATTGATGACCGATCCATCTTCCATTCCTTCTTTGGAAATCAACTTAAACAACTTAACATGTGTCAACATTAATAGAGAAAGAAAGACAATATAAACGCCTGCCAGCCTGCGTGACCAAAAGGAGGGCAAGGATCGTTTCACAATGAGATAAAACGAGACAATAATAAATCCTAAAAGAAAAATCGAGTACCATTCACCCGCCACAAACCGGGCTAGATATTGAATCCATCCTCCTACACGGCCAAGCTCAGCCAAACCGATGACCACTGAAGCAAGGAGTAAAAGACCGATAATTTCATATGTAAATTGCTGCTGCCACTTTTCTTTCTTTCTGCGTTTCTTTTTAGCCATTCGCTCATCTCCCAAGGCTTATTGACTCATTTGTATGTGGACGGGGGAGCCAAAATCATTGTTATTAGAGGTGGTTCAAAAAGTCCGGAGGCTTACAGGAGGTAAGTCAGTTCGACGTTATCACAGGACGTGATGCTTTTAGTCGAACTTCCTTAATAGGCTACGAATCTCTTCGTCAGCTTGCTCTTCCTCGATCTTCTTACCTCTCGTTGTCCTCCTTTTTGAATACGCACTATTAACAAAAAGCAGCCCTAAATGGCTGCTTATCTTGACGTTTTTCCTTGCTATATTATAGCATAATTGGAATTATTCAACTACTGAAAGAGGGCTTAAAAGAAATCATTTGGCCTGGCTGATAGCTAGTGTTTAAGTAATCATTTGGATCGGTGCTAATTAAACGGATAATTTCCCATTTATCGTCTTTTGGCTGCACAACGAGCTGCACGTTATTTAACTGGACGATTCGTTCATTCGATTTCTCCTCTTGGGTAGAAAAAACGGCTTCATACGGCATAATCGTATAATGAATCATTGTAAAAGATCCTCTTTTTCTTTTGAACGTCCGATGAAATCATTTAACTTTTCCATCGCAGCACCAACCCCGCCAACCTCATCAATCAGACCAAAGCTAACAGCATCTTCACCAACGACATTTGTTCCAATGTCTCTCGTAAGATTCCCTTTCGAAAGCATCAAGTCTCTGAATTTTTCTTCAGTAATCTTCGAGTGGGAAGTTACAAATTTGATCACACGCTCCTGCATTTTTTCAAGATACTCAAACGTTTGCGGAACACCAATCACTAACCCGGTCAATCGAATCGGATGAATCGTCATGGTTGCGGTTTCTGCAATAAAAGAATAATCGGATGCAACCGCAATCGGAACGCCAATTGAATGGCCTCCTCCCAGCACGAGAGAAACGGTAGGCTTCGACAGTGAAGCGACCATCTCCGCAATCGCCAACCCAGCTTCAACGTCTCCTCCAACTGTGTTCAATATAATTAGCAGCCCCTCTATTTTCGGGTTTTGTTCGATTGCCACGATTTGCGGTATGACATGTTCATATTTCGTCGTTTTGTTTTGAGGCGGCAGTTGAATATGGCCTTCAATTTGACCGACAATTGTTAAGCAATGGATATTGGATTGTTCCAATTGAGGAACGTTCGTTTGGCCAAGCTGTTGAATATTGGTAACGGTTGAATCTTTATTTTCTTTATTCGTTTCTGTATTATCTTGGTTCGGAAAATGCTCGTAGCCTGTGTCATTCCCTTGTTTCACCAAAAATCCCACCTTCCTTCATTTTGTCTATTACAAAACACTTATAAGAATCCCAATAACTGCAGCTATGATAAGTATCCAAAAAATAATTGAAAAAGCCAGTCCGGTTCTATACCTTCCTTTATCCGCTTTATTCATTCAATTCCACTCCTTTCTTCGCTCTGTGGTGTTCTTATCGTTCCCAAAAAACAAAAAAACTTGCCGTAAAAACGACAAGTTTTGCACTCTGGCCTCTGGCTTCCGACCTCTGACATCTGATATTACACTTCCATAATGATTGGCATAATCATTGGACGTCTTTTTGTTTTTTCAAATAGCAGCGAGCTTAAAGAATCGCGGATGACAGATTTCAAAAACGTCCATTCGTTTATTTTTTGGTCAATACAGTTGTTTAAAACTTTTGTAACGTTTTGGTTCGCTTCTTGAAGCAATTGTTCAGATTCTCGAACATAAACAAAGCCCCTTGAAATAATTTCCGGGCCGGATACAATTTGATGGTTTTTGCGGTCTAATGTAACGACGACAATAAGAATCCCATCTTGGGATAGTAATTTTCTGTCGCGTAAAACAATATTCCCTACATCGCCAATTCCTAATCCGTCGATTAATATTTGGCCTGAAGGAACTTTTCCGCCTTTTTTTGCATAGCCATTCGAAAATTCAATGACATCGCCTTTTTCAACGATAAAAATGTTTTCCTTGCTTAAACCACACTCTTCGGCAAGATCACTGTGTACTTTTTGCATACGATATTCTCCATGGATTGGAATAAAATAAGTAGGCTTGAGTAAATTTAGCATTAATTTCAACTCTTCTTGGCTTGCATGTCCAGAAACATGAACACCGGATTGGCCTGAAACAACATGCCCCCCGGCACGATAAATAGCGTCAACGGTTTTTGAAAGCGCTTTTTCGTTTCCCAATGTTAAGGTTGCTGCGATGATAACTGTATCGCCCTCGGATATTTTCACTTGTTTATGCGTTTTTGTCGCCATCCGGTTTAGGGCTCCGAGAGGTTCGCCTTGATTTCCAGTAGTGAGTATTAAAAGTTCATCATCTGGATACCGTTTTGTTTCATCAAGTTGAATCAAGATACCTTCAGCCATTTGCAGATGGCCAAGTTTGTTCGCGATTTCAACATTTTTTAGTAACGGATTGCCAGATATTGCCACTTTCCGGTTGCATTTTTGAGCAGCGTCAAACACTTGTTGGATTCGATGGATATTCATGGCAAAAGTGGCTGTAATGACTCTGCCCTTTGCATTTGATATGACTTCATAAATATTCTGCCCGACCGTTGCTTCTGATGGCGTCACTCCGGGATTTTCTGCATTCATACTATCAGATAACAGGCATAGCACGCCCTGTTCGCCTAAGGCTGCGATCTTGCCAACTTCTGTGTACTCATTATTTACCGGTGTCTGATCGAATTTAAAATCGCCTGTATAAACGATCGGCCCCTGTGAAGTATGAATCGCTAATCCAATCGAATCCGGTATACTATGATTGACTTTAAAAAAGGAAATTGCCGTTCCGCCGATGTCAATCACTGAATTGGAATCTATGATTCTAAAATCTTGTTTGATGTTCGCCCGGTTTTTCTTCAACGCTTCAGAAGCAAGCCCGAGTGTTAATTTTGTTCCATAGACTGGAACGTTGATTCTTTTCAATACATACGCGAGAGCTCCAATATGGTCAACATGTCCGTGGGACAAAAAAATGGCTTTAACCCGATCACGATTTTCAGTTAAATAGGTGATATCTGGAATAACTGAATCCACACCGAGCATCTCATCTTCTGGAAGCATTAATCCCGCATCCAAAATAAAAATCTTGTTATTATCCTCTACGATGTACATGTTTTTGCCTACTTCACCTACACCGCCCAAGGCAAAAACTTTTACTTTTCCTGTTCGTTGATTTACCAAAATAATCCTCCTATATTCACTTTTCAAGCTGCAATGTTTATAAATGGACAACCGTACCGAAGAGTTACTGTTATTATAGCTTAATGTTAAATTAAAAAACAACTGTATTATCCTCATAATTAAAAAAGCTGACGTTTCCGTTAAGAAAGTCAGCGAATCATTCGTTGTTTGAAATTTTGTATTACTTCATTTAACGATGCTTTTTGTTCATCTGTTAATGATACTAATGGGAGCCTCACAGGACCTGTTTCGATTCCTTGCAATGCGAGTGCTGCCTTTACTGGGGTTGGGCTTGGGTGGCCGAATAGCGCTTTAATCACTGGGAGGATGGAGCGGTGAATGGAAGCTGCTTTTCTCATTTCCCCCTTGTTGAATGCATTGATCATTTCCTGCATTTCATTTCCAATAATATGCGATGCGACGGATACGACACCACAGCCACCGATTGATAAAATTGGCAACGTAAGGCTGTCATCCCCACTATATAATTTAAAATCATCACTTGTATTTTCAATGATTGAGCTCATTTGATCTAAATCACCACTTGCTTCTTTAGCGGAGACAATGTTATCGATGTGTGAAAGCTTAATCATCGTTTCTGCTTGAATGTTAACAGATGAACGGCTAGGTATGTTGTAGATCATGACAGGCAGTGAAGTTGCTTGTGCAATCTTCTTAAAGTGCTCATATAAACCTTGCTGATCCGGCCTATTGTAATATGGCGCAACGAGCATGATGCCGTCTACGCCAAGCTGTTCAGCTTCTTTTGTAAGTTCAATAGACGATGCTGTGTTGTTGCTTCCAGTGCCCGCAATAACCGTCGCTTTGCCTTTTGCTTCTTTTACAACATGTTCAATCAATGCCAACTTTTCTTCCGTTGTGAGCGTCGGCGACTCTCCTGTTGTTCCAGAAACAACGAGGCCATCCGTTCCATTTTCTATAAGGAAATGTACGAGGCGCGTTGTGCTTTCGAGATCGATTTCATCTTTTTCGTTAAATGGGGTAACCATTGCTGTTAACAATTGACCAAAATCCATGAGGCTCCATCTCCTTGTTCATACACATGCTAATTTTCATATTTTTCGAGTTGAAACGTGCTGTGCAAAGCATTGACAGCGTTTTTTAAATCTTTATGTTTTACTAATACCCAAATTGTTGTGTGTGAGTCTGCGGATTGTAAAATTTGTATGTCTTTCGCGGCAAGTGCTGTTACAATCTTAGCGGTTACACCTGGAACGCCTGTCATACCGGCGCCAACCGCAGACACTTTAGCACAATCCCTTTCAACTTGCGGTTCATATCCAAGCTTTTTAATTTCTTGAACCGCTATTTCCGCCACGTCGTTCATAACTGTATAAGTAACACTGTTTGGACTCATATTGATAAAATCAACACTTATTTCCTTTTCGGCCATTGCTTTAAATACTTTGGACGGTAAAAGATGATTCCCTTTTTTTTCAGTAATTTTTATTTGGGTGACATGGTTCACATAGGCAATGCCTGTAATTTCACAATCCTTAACTTTTTTTCCGGCTACATCTTTTTCATTCCCAGTTACGAGCGTCCCTTCCGTTAATGAATAGGTGGAACGTATTCGAATAGGTATCTTGCCCTGCATCGCGATTTCTACCGCGCGCGGATGAATGACTTTCGCTCCTTGATATGCCATATTACAAACCTCTGTGTAGGTAACAACCGGCAGTGGCCTTGCATTTTCCACCATATTTGGATCAGCAGTCATCATGCCTTCAACATCTGTAAAAATATCAATATATTCCGCATTTAGTGCGACACCGAGAGCGGCAGCAGTTGTATCGCTTCCTCCTCTTCCGAGTGTCGTTATTTCGTTCAATTCCGAAATGCCTTGGAAACCCGGAACAATAATGGCATCATTTTCTTTAAGTTCCTTGATTAAGCGGCTTGGTTTCATTTCGGTAATTCTCGCATTTCCATGCTCATTGTCTGTTCGAATTCCCGCTTGCGCACCTGTTAATACCGTTGTTTTTAATCCTTCAATGTCCAGCAAATGGGCCATCACAACAGATGAAATGTTTTCTCCGCAAGACATAAGCAAATCGATCTCCCGTTTTGGAAGTGATTTTTCTTTATGTGCAATTAATCCGAGCAGTGTGTCCGTTGCATAAGGATCTCCCTTTCTGCCCATTGCAGATACGACAACAACAACTTTATATTGTTGCGAGACAGCATGTAAGATATGTTCAGCCGCTTTTTTTCTTCCAGCCTCATCCTTCAGTGACGAACCTCCAAATTTTTGAACAATGATTTTCATGGTTCACCTTCACTTTAGAAGTTTGTTAATCTTTCAGCGTACCAGCCTTAAAAACCAATTAGATTAACTCAAGCTTAATTAAGCTTTCAGCAATTTGAACAGAGTTCCATGCTGCGCCTTTTAATAGGTTATCTGAAACGACCCATAAATGAAAACCATTGTCACGATCGAGATCTTTACGAATCCGGCCAACAAATACATCATTTTTGCCGACCGCAAGCGCTGGCATCGGATAAAGCTGTTCACTTGGATTATCTTGAACGACAACTCCTGCTGCGCCTTCAAGCGATTGTTTTAGTTCTTGGGCTTGTCGGTTGCTTTCCTCAATTTCAATATAAACGGATTCAGAATGTCCAATCTCTACAGGCAAGCGAACACATGTAGCTGCGACTTCCAATTCTGGCATACCCATAATTTTTTTCGTTTCATTAATCATTTTCATCTCTTCAAATGTATAGCCATTCTCTTCAAATTTATCAATTTGTGGAATCGCATTAAATGCAATTTGGTAATGCTTCTCATCGCTTGAAACAGGCAGAATTTCAGGTGTAAAAGAACGTCCTTCCAAAATTGCCTTTGTTTCATCATACATTTCCTGAACAGCTTGAGCTCCTGCACCTGAAACCGCTTGATAGGTAGATACGATGACTTTCGTTAATCCGAATTTTTGGCGGATTGGCTCAAGCGCAACGACCATTTGAATGGTCGAACAGTTTGGATTCGCGATAATGCCATTGTGTTGATGAAGCGCTGCTTCGTTTACTTCAGGCACAACAAGCGGAACGTCTTTATCCATTCTAAACGCACTCGTATTATCAATGACGACTGTGCCGCGTTTTACGGCTTCTGGAGCAAGCGCTTTGGAAACAGAGCCGCCGGCGCTGAAAAACGCGACATCGACGCCTTCAAAAGATTCTGGCGTTGCTTCTTCTACAGTATGCTCTTTGCCTTTAAAATTTATTGCTTTGCCCGCACTTCGCTTTGACGAAAGGAGACTTAAATTTTTAATAGGAAAGTTCCTTGATTCTATGGTGTTTAGCAACTGTTGGCCAACTGCTCCCGTTGCACCAACAATTGCGACATTGTACGTTTGGTTTTGACTCATTCAAAAATGCCTCCCAATACCTTTTATTATCTATTGTAAAGTGTAACGCATGGCATGTAAACCTATTTTGATGCATGTTCAGTGAACTTTCCTTCTGCAGTGGATATCGTTTGTAGGAGGCGGATTTTTTTATCTCATCATTAAAACAGGCTGGTATTGTTTTCCTTCAAGCGCTGCTTCGATCGTTTCGACAAGCAGGTCCATATGGGCTACTAAAGAATTTGGCTTTTGAATGGGGTTATCTTGGCTATAAGGAATGAAATAAATGTTTTTCGTAGACATAAGCCTCATAATGTTGATGCCGTTCAACCCTAAGCCGTCATTTGTTGAAATGCCAAGCACAACAGGATTCTGATTTCTTAACGTTGCTTTCGCTCCCATCAATGGGGGAGAATCCGTCTGAGCATTCGCAAACTTGCTGATTGAATTTCCTGTGAGAGGAGCGAGAACCATGCAATCAAGCGGCGTTTGCGGGCCAAAAGGTTCAGCTTTGACCATGGAATCGACTGCTTCATTTCCAGTGATCTCCTCAACTTTTTTCACCCAGTCTCTTCCGTCTCCAAATTTTGTTACTGTGTTCTTTACTGTATACGTTACAAAAGGCGTCACATTTGCCCCTTCATCGATGAGTCTTTGAAATTGAGGGACGACCTCATCATATGTGCAATGGGAGCCAGTCAAGCCAAATCCAATATGTTTGCCTTTTAACTTCACAAATGATTCTCCTTTCAACTAGTGTTCAATTCAGATAATTGTTGAACAAGGACATTTGCAATAATTTTCCCGGCAGTTTTAGGCGCCACGATTCCAGGAAGCCCTGGTGCCAATAAAGCCTTTATTCCCCTTTTTTCAGCATATCTAAAATCAGTTCCGCCAGGCTTTGAAGCCAAGTCTATAATTAAGGCGTTCATTGGCATTTTAGAAATGATATTCGCTTTTAAAACAAGAGCCGGTATCGTATTAATGATGATGTCACTATCTATTACGGCTTGCTGAAGATCGTTTAGATGAAATGGCTGCAATCCCATTTCTGATATTCTCGCCATATCTGCCGACTTCACAGTGCCTACTTTTACCTTTGCCCCTAAAGCATCGAAGGCTCTTGCGACAGACATGCCTGTTCTTCCGAAGCCGAGTACGAGGGTTTTTGAATTATGAATGGTAATATCCGTATTTTCGATTGCCATCATGATCGTTCCCTCAACGGTGGGAATCGAGTTATAGATTGCAACGTCATCTCTTTCAAACAGCTTAACTACCTTTCTTCCTGCCCTTTTCGCACATAAATCTAGAAATTTATTGCTGATTCCAGTATAAACCACACAATGTTCCGGTGTGCTTTCAAGCATCTTCTCAGAAATGAAGATCTTTTCTTTCGAAAAAGTTGTTTCGACTTCCCCGTTTTCGCTTGTACCGCTTACAGGCAATACAATGGCATCCACTTCTTTTAGATCAAGCTCTCTCATTTTTTTTTGCGTGGCGCCTGCGAAGCCGTGATCAAGATGATCAAATCCAACAAGAGTGACTGTGGCGTCCATTTCTGTTAGCTTGCGAATAATTTCTATTTGCCTGGCGTCACCGCCTAATATAGTAATATGAAGATCCGTTAGCATGGTGACACTTCCTTTCAAAAATGAAAATAAACCTTTGGAGTTCAAAAAGGAGAACAACCTCTTCAAACAATTTCGAGAGAACAATGATCATGTTCTCTCGCAATAAACAGGACAATTTCATTCGTTTTCATTTTTTACATTTTATGACTCCAAAAGTTGATCAGTGCTAGCATAAAAGCCTAACAATTACTCATTATCAACAAGAATGATATCTTTTCCAATTGTTTTAATTTGGTTCCAATATAGCGTCGTTTCTTTTTTTTGTTTGCGAAATGAAAAGATGTTTCCTTCCGGAATAATAAGCGCCTGAATCTCACCAGTCCTCTCATCAAAAACCAAATCTGTTTGGCCAAGGACACCAAGGCGCTTCCCGTTATTCACATGAACAATTTCTTTGCCACTCAATTCACTTAATTTCATTATTAAGATTCCCCCTGTCTTCTTTGTAAAAGATAAGCCAAACTTGCCTCTTTTATGTATAAAAAACCTGCATTCCGAATGGAAAGCAGGCGATTAAAACCGTTATTTTGCTTTATATGGCATGTAAAAACCGCCATAAAAGGAGAGTGAATGAATTAAGAAAGCTGTAATTTTCCAGTCGGGCTAATCAGTGAGCTTGAGAATTTGCCATTCAACATCGTTTTTGCCAAATCATTTACATCTTGAAGCGTCACACGTTCGATGCTTTGGATGATGTCATCCAGCGTTTTTTGCTTGTTTAGCAGCAATTCGTTTTTTCCATTTCTGCTCATTCTGCTGTTTGTGCTTTCAAGGCTTAACATTAAATTTCCTTTCAGCTGGGCTTTGCAATTTTCTAATTCTTTTTCTGTTATTCCATCTTTTCCTAACTTATTTACGGTAGCCAAAATCGTCTCAAATAAGTGATCAACCTGATCTGGGTTTGTTCCAGCATAAATGGTGAGCAACCCATTGTCTATAAATGAAGAATGGTAAGAGAAAACGGAATAGGCGAGCCCTCTTTCTTCGCGAACTTCCTGGAATAAGCGGCTGCTCATGCTACCGCCTAAAATATTGTTTAAAATGGTAAGATGGTAAAGCCGATCGCTTCCATATGGCAAACCGGGAAAACCGAGGCAAAGGTGGGCTTGCTCTGTTTCCTTTTTCTTGACGATGCTCTCGCTGCAAAAAACAGGGGGGACGACCTTTTTCTGTTTATTTGCAGTTTCATAATTCCCAAATCTTTTTTCGATTGCTTTACTAAAATCATCAGGAATATTACCAACGACAGAGATAACAACATTATCTGGTGTATAATAGTTGTTTCGATAATTTTCCAAAGTGTTTTTATTAAACGTCAATAGCGTATCTTCTGTCCCTAAAATTGGGTATGCGAGCGAGTGCTCTCCAAAGCTTGCAGAACTTATTAAGTCATGTACAATGTCATCAGGAGCATCTTCATACATTTTTATTTCTTCTAAAACAACTTTGCGTTCCTTCTTTAATTCCACTTCATTAAATTCGGAGTTAAAAAACATATCCGATAATATATCAAGTGCATATTCTGCTTTTTCATCTAATACTTTTGCATAATAGCACGTATATTCTTTTGACGTAAAAGCGTTGACTTGTCCGCCAATTCGATCGAATGCTTCAGCAATTTCTCTCGCACTTCTTTTTTTTGTGCCTTTAAACAACATATGCTCTAAAAAATGCGAAATGCCATTTATTTCAGGAGTTTCATAGCGAGACCCCGTGCCAATCCATATGCCAATTACAGCGGATCTGACTGTTGGCATATTTTCGATGACTATTCTGACGCCATTTGGACATGTATGTTTTGTGATCAACCTTTTTCCCCCTATTAAATGTAGTTCACCTTCTTTAATTGTTCAAAATTGAATCTCCTTTATCATATGATTCAACATTCGGGCGTCTCTACATGACTTCCTATCCCATAAGCCCGTAAACACTATAACATGTAAAAATCGAAGACTCAATCAATTTTCGGGAGGCGTTGTTCACTTAACAGTTCGGAAACTGTACCAATTTTTAATCCTTTTTCCTCAATTCCATTAATCATTTTTTCTAATCCGGCTGCTGTTGATTCAGTGGGATGCATAAGAATCATTGCGCCGGGATGAACTTTTTGAATAATATTATTCGCCATGACATCTGGATTAGGCGATTTCCAATCAACCGTATCAACTGTCCACAATACGGTTTTCATATGAAAGCCATGTGCGATTTTAACGACATTATCATTGAAGCTCCCGCTCGGCGGAGCAAACCATTTCGGAGTCTTGTCAATCGTGGCTTCGATAATCTCGTTTGTCATTTGTATTTCTTCGCGTATTTTTTTGGCCGATGATCTTCTCAAATCAGGATGGGAATAAGCGTGATTTCCAATTTCATGCCCTTCTTCAACTAACATTTTAGCTAACCGGGGATTTTTTTTCGTCCACGATCCATCGAGAAAAAAAGTCGCTTTTACATCATGCTTTTTTAATGTTTTTAAAATTTCAGGGATAAATTCATTTCCCCAAGCTACGTTGATTTGAAATGAGACCATCTCTTTTTTTGGATTCCCCTTGTAAATTGGGCTTGGCTCAAGATCATCAAGTGATACTTTCGGCGTGACTTCCTTGAATACTAGTTTTTTCTCGTTAAAACGGCCTTCTTTTTTCATGTTTTTATACGATTGCTGAATATCTACTTTTATTCCATTGTAACCTGGAATGGCTTTCCAGACACGATCGATAACAGCGTCAATCGGCTTCTCTTCATATGATTCGGCTTTTTCTTTAATGCTTTTTAAAAGTGAATTTTCACTTCCCGTTGTAAAAGCAGCTTCGGTTTTCCACTCTTCCATATAATTAGCGGAATAGGGGTTTTCCAAAAACTGATAAGAAATAATAAATAAGAATGCAAATATAATCACTTGTCCGATTTGCTTTTTCATTGCAGCATCCTCCTTCAGTAAAAAATATGTACTGAAGGGACACGTTATTCCAGAGGTCAGAAATCAGAAGCCGGAATTCAGAAGCTTGATTCTAATTTCCGATCAAAAAAAGGAGCTTACTTGCTCTGCTCCTGTTTTGTCATTCGGCTTTCGCTTTTTCTTTTTGTTCCAACAGCACTGCTTTTCGGGATAGATTAATGCGGCCTTGTTTATCAATTTCTTTTACTTTAACAAGAATTTGATCCCCCACTTTTACCACATCTTCGACTTTTTTGACACGTTCTTCCGCCAATTCTGAAATGTGGACAAGGCCTTCTTTTCCGTTGAATAGTTCGACAAAGGCGCCAAATTTTTCGATTCGCTTCACTTTGCCTAAATAAGTTGCCCCAACCTCCACTTCACGGATTAAATCTTCAATGATTTGCTTCGCTTTTTTATTCATTTCCGGGTCACTTGAGGCAATGAAAATTGTTCCGTCCTGCTCAATATCAATTTTTACTCCGGTATCTTCAATAATTTTATTGATGACTTTTCCGCTTGGCCCGATTACTTCGCGTATTTTATCTGGATTAATCGTCAATGTTAAGATTTTAGGTGCGTATTGCGATAATTCTTTATGCGGCTCTGAAATCGTTTCATTCATATGCTTCAAAATATGCAGACGTCCTTCTCTTGCCTGTGTAAGCGCCTCTTTCAAGATTTCTCGGGTGAGGCCTTCAATTTTGATATCCATCTGCAGTGCAGTAATTCCTTTTTCAGTGCCCGCCGCTTTAAAGTCCATATCCCCAAGCGCATCTTCCATTCCTTGAATATCAGATAAAATGATGACGCGTTCTCCTTCTTTGATTAACCCCATTGCGATGCCGGCTACTGGCGCTTCAATCGGTACACCTGCATCCATCATTGCCAATGTACTTGCGCAAATACTCGCTTGTGATGATGATCCATTCGATTCCAAAACTTCGGAAACAAGCCGGATTGTGTATGGGAAAACATCTTCTGGCGGAACTACCTTCTCCAACGCACGTTCCCCTAAAGCACCATGGCCAATCTCTCTACGTCCGGGAGCCCGTATTGGCCCTGTTTCTCCTACACTAAAAAACGGAAAGTTGTAATGGTGCATAAACCGCTTTTCTTCCTCTGTACCGAGCCCGTCCAAAATTTGGACATCTCCTAACGCTCCTAATGTGCAGGTGCTTAGCACTTGCGTTTGGCCCCTTGTAAAGAGCGCCGAACCATGGGTTCTTGGCAATATGCCTATCTGCGAGGATAACGGACGGATTTCGTTGATCGCTCGTCCATCCGGCCTTATCTTTTCTTCAATTATTAGGCGGCGAACTTCCTCTTTCGTAAGCTTTTGCAAAATTGCTTTTACTTCGCCTAGCCTTTCCTCATCAAGATCGGAGAAGTGCTCTATCACTTTGGCTGTTACATCATCAATTGCTTGGTTTCGTTCAAGCTTTTCAACTACCTTGACCGCCCTTTTTAGATCCTCTTCTGCAAATGCTCTAACTGCTTGTTCAAGATCCGGATCCACCTCAAGAAGAGTAACTTCCATTTTTTCCTTTCCTACTTTGGAAATAATTTCTTCTTGGAAGGTAATGAGCCGTTTAATTTCTTCGTGGCCAAACATAATGGCTTCAAGCATGACGTCTTCAGGCACCTGGTCAGCACCGGCTTCCACCATATTAACAGCATCCTTCGTACCTGCGACAGTCAATTCCAAATCGCTTTTTTCCACTTGCTCAACTGTTGGGTTAATTACGAACTCCCCGTCAATTCTCCCAACAATCACACCTGCAATCGGGCCTTCGAAAGGAATATCGGAAATGGATAAAGCCAATGATGAACCAAACATTGCAGCCATTTCGGAAGAGCAGTTTTGATCCACACTCATGACCGTACTAATAATCTGGACTTCATTCCGGAAACCATCTACAAAAAGGGGCCTAATCGGTCGATCGATAAGCCTGCTCGCCAAAACAGCTTTTTCACTTGGACGGCCTTCACGTTTAATGAAACCTCCAGGAATTTTTCCTACGGCGTACAATCTTTCTTCATAGTTAACGGTTAATGGAAAAAACGGCAGATCCTTCGGTTCTTTCGAAGCCGTAACCGTTGATAATACGGCTGTATCTCCATAGCGTATAAAGGCAGCACCGTTGGCTTGTTTAGCCATTCGGCCAACTTCCACGACAAGCTTGCTGCCCGCCCAATCCAATGTAAAAATTTGTTTCTCGTCACTCATGATTTGAAGTACTCCTCTCAATCTCAATCACAATATCGCTTTTCTTATTATACCCCAATTTAAGTTGGCGTAAAATAAAGAAAAATCGTTATTGGATGGGATTATTAAATTGCAAAATGAAAAGCGGGGACCGCCCCCGCTTTTCATTTCATTATAAAGGTTGTTCACTAACGGCGCAAACCAAGCTTTTGAATCAGCTCACGGTAACGTGCCACATCTTTGTTTCGCAAATAAGTGAGAAGATTGCGCCGCTTCCCAACCATTTTTAACAAACCACGTCTTGAATGGTGGTCTTTCTTATGCGTGCGCAAATGCTCATTCAACGTGTTAATTTGTTTTGTAAGGATAGCAATTTGAACTTCTGGTGAACCTGTATCATTAGAATGAGTCTTGTATTCAGAAATAATTTGTTCCTTTTCTTGTTGACTGAGTGCCATCCGTTTCACCTCCTTATATCAATCCCCGATTCCCTAGCAAACGTCGGTGAGTCGTACTGCCAAGCAATGGTTCTTCTGCTCTTACATGTAGTAGCATACCTTTTTTTCATTCAAATTGCAAATTGAAAATATTCAATAGCCCGATTTTTGTCTTCGTTTAATTGTTTGACCAAATCATCAACAGATGCAAATTTCTTTTCTTCACGCAGCCATTTCCGCCATTCAAGTGTGACATGTTCTCCGTAAATATCTTCATCGAAATCCAACAAATGAACTTCGATTGTCGGCTCCGGCAAATGTTCATAAAAGGTCGGCACGTAGCCAAGGTTTAAAATTCCGTTATACCAAACGCCTTTCCATTTTACCCTAACAGCGTAAACTCCTTTTTTAGGCAATAGGTATTGAAAAGATGGAGAAATATTCGCCGTAGGAAAACCGATTGTCCTTCCTCTTTTATCACCTGTAACGACTGTTCCTTTTATTTGAAAATATCGGCCTAAATATTCAGGAAGGCTATCGACGCTTCCTTCTTGAATTTTATTTCGGATAAGTGATGAGCTGATTTTCATTTCATCTTTTTCAACTTTTTCAATGACCGTTGACTCAAATTTGCCTCTTGAATAGGTGTCGATAATTTGCATCGTTCCTTTTCCAAATCGTCCGTAAGTATAATCAAAGCCCGCCACAACATGCTTTACCGCCAAATCAATAATATAATGATCAATAAATTCCTGTGGAGATAGCTGCGAGAATTCTTGGGTAAAACGAACAATGTACATTACATCAATGCCAAGCGCTTCAATCTCTTTTTCTTTTACAGCCAAAGGAGTAATAGGAGAAATCTCATCCATATGCCCCAAAACAACGGCGGGATGCGGATCAAATGTCATGACTGCTGATTGCCAGCCGTTTTTCTGAGCAATTTCTTTCGCTGTGTGAATCACTTTTTGATGCCCGATATGCACACCGTCAAAATAACCTAAGGCAATAGCGGTAGGTTTTATGCCATCTTTATTTAATTGATGGGGATGCTGCAAATAGATTGTTTTCAATTAGGCCACCTCTAACTATCCTTAACTTTAATTAGTTTCTCTGGTTTCATGTATCCTTGTTTTGATGGATGGGGGATATAAATGGCAAGACATTCTCCATTGTTATTGTAAATCGCCCACTTATTCCCTTTGCTATTATCAATTATAGGAAGAACAGCGCCATTTTCAATTTTTTTAGTTAGATGCTCTGGAAAAACAATTTTTTCAAAGTGTTTAATTGCCGTTTCGACAGGATACAATTTTTCATTGAGCATCCCGTTGTTAACCGCATCTTCGATTTCTCCAAATGTTAATGATGAATCAAGCGTAAATGGTCCGGATTTCATTCTTTTCAAATAAGACATATGGGCAGGATAACCTAGTTTTTTTCCTATATCAACCGCTAAGGTTCGTATATACGTCCCTTTTGAACATGCAACACGTATAAAAAACGTTGGGTGTGTTTGATCAACTTGCCGGTTTGACAATAATTGAATATTTTCTATAAATATTTCTCTTGAAGGCCTGTCAATCACTTTTCCTTCAAAAGCATATTCGTACAGCCTTTTCCCATTTACTTTCACTGCTGAATACATAGGGGGAATTTGCGTCTGCTTGCCCACCATTGATTGTAACACGCTTTGTAACGTTTCCTGAGCAATTGGCTGAAGCAGTTCTTGTTGTTCAACGATTTCTCCAGATGAATCTTCTGTCGATGTAGCGACGCCAAGCGTAACTTCGGCTTCATATGTTTTCGAGTAGTCAGACATATACTCTGCCACTTTTGTTGCTCTTCCTAAACAAATCGGCAAAACACCTGTGGCGTCAGGATCTAGCGTCCCAGTATGGCCTATTTTCTTCATTTTAACGATGTTTCTTACCCGAACAACGCAGTCATGCGAAGTCATTCCTTTAGGCTTATATAATGGTAAAATGCCGTTATATGGAAAGCCCATATTCTCACCCCAATGCTTTCTAAAAAAAGACCATTCAATAAAGAAGGATAGACAAGAAGAACGCTCTTGTCTACCCTCCGAAAAGATTTTTCAAGATTTTTTGTTATTCAAATCCGAAATCAGCTTCTCGATTCGGTTCCCATAGTTAATAGATTCATCAAATAAAAATAAAAGTTCTGGAGTTTTTCGAAGCCTAATTCGGCTTCCAATTTCAGAGCGGATAAATCCAGAGGCTTTTTCTAAAGCTTCCAAAGTTGCAGCTTTTTTTTCTTCATCCCCAAGGACCGTAAAATATACTTTTGCCTGCTGCAGGTCGCCTGTTACTTCTACACCAGTAATCGTAACAAACCCGATTCTCGGGTCTTTTAACCGCCGATCAATAATTTCTGTTAACTCTTGTTTTATCTGCTCTGCAACCCGGTTTGCACGTTTATTCATCTGTTTCACGCCCCGCTTTCAAGTAATGAGCTATGTGTTGAGGGAATGATAGAGCAAGCATTCATTTTAGAGCCATTCGTAGATTGTTTTGGTGATTTCAATCCTTTCATCCGCATCAATTAATTTGATGGCCTTTTGAAGCTCTTGCTCTGCTCTAGTTTGGCTGATCGCAACGACCGCAATGCCAAAAGCCGTTCGTTGCCATATATCATGATAATCAATCTCGGCAACGGAAAGGTTAAATCGCTGCTTCAATCGGGATATGATGGATTTAACAACGCTTCTTTTTTCTTTAAGCGACTGGACATCATAAATCAGACATTCACAAAGAACGTATCCAATCATTTTCTTTCAATTTCTTGCATTACATATGCTTCAAGAACGTCGCCTTCTTTTATATCTTGAAATTTCTCAAGAGTTATCCCGCATTCATAGCCGGTTTGGACTTCTTTTACATCATCTTTATACCGCTTCAACGTGTCAACTTTCCCTTCATAAATAACAATTCCGTCTCGAATGAGGCGTATTCCGGCGTCTCTTGTTACCTTTCCTTCAGTCACATGGCAGCCGGCAATTGTTCCAAGTTTTGACGCTTTAAAGATTTGGCGGACTTCAGCTTGGCCAATCACTTTTTCTTCATATTCAGGATCAAGCATTCCTTTAAGCGCCATTTCAATTTCATCAATCACATTATAAATAATACGGTGAAGGCGAATGTCAACGTTTTCTGTTTCAGCTGTTTTCTTTGCATTGTTGTCAGGCCGGACGTTGAAGCCGATAATAATTGCGTTTGATGCAGAAGCTAAAATAATATCTGATTCCGATATCGCACCGACACCAGAATGGATAATGTTGATTTTAGCGCCTTCTACATCTATTTTTTGAAGGGAACCGACTAATGCTTCGGCTGATCCTTGAACATCGGCTTTAACAATAATATTTAGTTCTTTTGTTTCCCCTTCTTTAATTTGTTCAAAGAGTTCGTCTAAACTTACCCTTGCTGTATCCTGGCGTTCAGCTAGCTTTTGCTTTTCGGCACGGGCTTCACCAACTTGTCGTGCTAGTTTTTCATCTTGGAAAACCATAAACTGGTCTCCAGCTTGAGGCACATCATGCAATCCTGTAATCTCAACCGGGGTCGATGGGGCAGCCTCTTTCACCCTTTGCCCACGGTCGTTAACCATTGCTCTTACTCTTCCGAACGTATTTCCTACAACAATCGGATCTTGGACTTTTAATGTCCCATTTTGCACAAGCAATGTGGCAACCGGGCCTCTCCCTTTATCAAGCTCGGCTTCAATGACAGTTCCAGTTGCAAGGCGGTTAGGGTTTGCTTTTAATTCTTCCATTTCGGCAACGAGTAAAATCATTTCAAGAAGATCGTCAATTCCTTCTCGTTTTAAAGCGGATAGAGGAACAAATATCGTGTCGCCGCCCCAATCCTCCGGAACGAGTCCGTGTTCCGTCAACTCCTGCATGACACGATCAGGATTTGCGGTTTCTTTATCGATTTTATTAACGGCGACAATAATCGGAACTTCCGCTGCTTTGGCATGGTTGATTGCTTCAATGGTTTGAGGCATCACTCCATCATCAGCTGCCACAACTAAAATGGTGATATCAGTGATCTTCGCTCCACGCGCGCGCATGGTTGTAAAAGCGGCGTGGCCAGGCGTATCAAGAAATGTGATTTTTTTTCCATTTTCTTCAACCTGGTAAGCGCCAATATGCTGGGTAATCCCGCCGGCCTCTGTAGCAGTTACTTTCGTTTGGCGGATGGAATCAAGAAGTGTCGTTTTTCCATGGTCAACATGCCCCATTATTGTTACAACTGCCGGGCGCAATGTGAGATCCTCTTCTGAATCTTCCACAGCATATTTTTCAAAATCGCTTATTTCAAAAACTTCCTCAACTTCGGCTTTAGCGCCATAGTCTGCAGCGATCATTTCGATCGTATCCGCATCGATTTCCTGGTTAATTGTCGCCATCACACCGAGAAGCATTAATTTTTTTATAATCTCACTCGGTTCTTTATTTAATTTTTTCGCCAACTCAACAACCGTTAAGGAGCCTTCATGAATTATTTTTTCAGGAGTTTCTTTAGGCTGTTGGGGTTTGGCCCCTGATCTTGCTTTTTTTGATTGTTTATGGTTTGTCTTTTTATGGCTATGATTCTGATTCGGCTGGTGTTGGTTTGTTTTATTTCGTTTTTGCTGAGTCGTTTTTTTAGAACTTGAATTTTGGTTTTCTTTTTTTTGAACGTTCTTTGGCTTATCAGTTTTTTGGTTTTTTGTAGATTCAGCTTGCTTAAATTCTTTATCAAGCCTTTCGACAGTGTCTTTATCAATCGTTGACATGTGATTCGATACATTCACTTCCATTGTTTTCAACTTTTCAATCACTTCTTTGCTTGTTACTTGATTTTTTTTTGCATATTCATATATCCGCATTTTACTCATATGTTCACCCCCAAGTTATTGACCGAGATTGATGAGTAATTTTGCTGCAAATCCTTCATCTAAAACGGCTAATGCAACACGTTGCTCTTTTCCTATCGATTGCCCAAGTTTTTCCCGATCCCCAGCTTCCACGAAATCTACCTCATAAAAGTTACATTTATCCTGTATCTTTTTTTTCGTGGATGCAGAGGCATCATTAGAGAGAATAACAAGCTTCGCTCTTTTTTTGCGTATTTCATTTACAACCATTTCTTCCCCAGTGGCGATTTTTCGTGCGCGGTTAGCGAGGCCGAGCAATTTATAAAAATTATCATTTTCCATTATGAAGAGGACCGCTCTTTCGATACAATTTCCAATAATTGATCATAAATTTCCTCATCAATATCGACATTTAAATGTTTCGATAAAACGTTTCTTTTTTTCGCTAACTTTATGATTTCGGCGTCTTTTGCCAAATAGGCTCCACGGCCTGATTTCTTCCCTGTTTCATCTATAAAAACCACGCCTTCAGGAGAGCGAACAATGCGTAATAGTTCTTTTTTAGGGAGCATTTCCTGGCTGACGACACATTTGCGAAGTGGAATTTTTCTTTTTTTCAATTGCCACACCTCTAAAATTCTTCTTCATTTTCCTCTGTTATGTCTACGTCAGTAAATGGATACAAACCTGAATCTTTTGCTTCAGATTCACTTTTAATGTCAATTTTCCACCCAGTTAGCTTCGCCGCTAGTCTGGCATTTTGGCCGCGTTTCCCAATGGCAAGTGAAAGCTGATAATCAGGTACGATAACAGTTGTTGTCTTCTCTTCTTCATTTACATCGACATGGATGACTTTTGATGGGCTCAGCGCGTTGGCGACATATTCCACAGGATCTTCAGACCAGTGAACGATGTCAATTTTTTCACCTTTCAGTTCGTTCACAATCGCCTGGACGCGCTGTCCTTTTTGCCCAACGCATGAACCGACCGGATCCACCCCCGGATCATCAGCATAAACGGCAATTTTCGATCGATCCCCAGCTTCCCTTGCAATCGATTTAATCTCGACAGTACCATCATAGATTTCGGGGACTTCAAGCTCGAATAACCTTTTCAGCAGTCCGGGATGAGTACGCGAGACCATGACTTGCGGACCCTTCGTCGTCTTTTCCACTTTTGTAATATAGACTTTGATTCTGTCATTTTGATGGTACTTTTCGTTAGGCATTTGCTCGCTGGCCGGAAGCAAAGCTTCTACCCGTCCAAGATTCACATAAATAAACCGGTGATCATGGCGCTGGACAATCCCTGTCATAATATCTTCTTCCCGATCGATAAACTCAGAATATACGATGCCACGCTCTGCTTCGCGAACCCGTTGAGTGACGACTTGTTTCGCTGTTTGAGCGGCAATCCTTCCAAAATCTTTTGGTGTTACCTCAATTTCAATAACATCTCCAATTTCATAATTGGGGTTCATATCCTTTGCTTTGTCGATTGAAATTTCCAAACGGGGATCGTTCACTTCTTCCACAACATCTTTTCTCGCAAAAACACGGATGCTTCCGATATCTTGGTTAAAATCAATGCGAACGTTTTGAGCCTGGTGAAAATTTCTTTTATATGCAGAGATTAATGCAGCTTCAATCGCCTCAATAATAACATCTTTGCTAATTCCTTTTTCTTTTTCGAGCGTTGAAAGTGCTTCTAACAAGTCACTGCTCATTACTTTCTTCTCCCCTTTTAGAGTTGTTCAAAGTTAGGGAAACATTGCCCTTTAAATTCTATATGAGATGAACCTAAGAATTTTAATCAACATATATCGTTTAATTAAAAAGAACAGCAAGTCTGGCACTTGCTATTTTTTCGTATGGTATTGCCGCTTTTTTGACTCGGTGTTTTTCTTTATACTCAACTGTGGCTACTTCCCCATCGAACTGAAGCAATTTTCCCTCAAACGTTTTATTGCCATCAATTGGTTCATACGTTTTAATGTGAACCTGCTTGCCAACCGCATTTTGAAAATGCTCTATTTTCTTTAAAGGCCTTTCCACACCAGGAGAGGATACTTCAAGAAAATAGGCTTGGGGAACCGGATCATACTCGTCAAGCCGCTGGCTTAGCTGTTCGCTTACTTTTCCGCACTCTTCAATGTCTACGCCATCCTTTGAATCAATATAAACACGAAGAAACCAGTTTTTTCCTTCCTTTACATATTCTACATCAACAAGTTCCAAATTCATTTCATTTAAAATAGGGGTAACAATTTGTTCAGTTAATTCGGTTATGCTTTGCGCCATCTTGAATCCTCCTCTCAAACGCCAGGCGTTTAGAGCATTTCGATAATAAACGAAAACGAAAGAGTGGGGAACCCCCACTCTTTTTCATCAGTGTATCGACTAGTATTTCCAACAATAATATATCATAACCGGCTTTTTCTTTCAACTTGACTGAATTGGGTTGATTTCAGCTAAAAAAGCGAAAGCTGGTTTGCTTCAGGCAAGCCTTCTAAACAACCATGTTCATCTAAATACTCCAACACTGTTTTCGTCATTTTACTTCGCTGCTGCAAATCTTCTTTCGATAAAAATTCTCCGGACTCCCTTGCCTTCATAATATTGATGGCTGCATTTGTCCCTACTCCAGGCAAAGCGTTGAAAGGAGGGATTAATGTGTCACCGTCCACAATAAACTGTGTCGCATGCGAACGGTACAAATCGACTTTTTGGAATGCCATGCCTCTTTCGCACATTTCAAGTGCAAGCTCAAGTACGGTTAACACACTTTTCTCTTTTGGTGAGGCGTCCAATCCTTTAGCATAGATTTCTTCGATTTTTGCCCGAATCGCATTCGATCCTTTAATCATTGTATCAAGGTCAAAGTCATCGGCACGGACTGTAAAGTAGGCAGCATAAAACAAAATCGGATGATGGACTTTAAAGTAGGCAATTCTAACGGCCATCAATACGTAAGCGGCAGCATGGGCTTTAGGGAACATATATTTGATTTTTTGGCACGATTCGATGTACCAATCTGGAACATCATGGCGTTTCATTTCTTCAATCCACTCATCTTGCAGCCCCTTGCCTTTACGGACAAACTCCATAATTTTAAAAGCAAGCGAAGGATCCAGTCCTTTATAAATTAAATAGACCATAATGTCATCGCGGCAGCCGATAACATCTTTCAATTCACATGTGCCATTCGCAATTAATTCGTTCGCATTATTGAGCCAAACATCGGTGCCGTGCGAAAGGCCTGAGATTTGAACGAGTTCGGAAAACGTGCTCGGTTTAGTTTCTTCAAGCATCTGCCTTACAAATCTTGTGCCAAATTCGGGTATTCCTAATGTGCCGGTTTTGCACAGTATTTGTTCAGGAGTCACTCCAAGTGATTCCGTTCCAGAAAATAGTTTCATAACATCTGGATCGTCTGTAGGTATTGTTTTCGGGTCAATGCCGCTTAAATCTTCAAGCATGCGAATGACTGTCGGATCATCGTGTCCAAGTATATCAAGTTTTAATAAGTTTTCATCAATGGAGTGAAAATCAAAATGCGTCGTTTTCCATTCCGAATTCCGATCATCCGCCGGATACTGGATGGGAGAAAAATCGTAAATTTCCATGTTGTCAGGTACGACAATAATCCCGCCGGGGTGTTGCCCTGTCGTCCGCTTGACCCCTGAACACCCCATGACTAGCCGATCAATCTCCGCACTGCGAAAATGGATGTTATTTTCACTTTCGTATTCTTTCACAAAACCATAAGCCGTTTTTTCAGCAACTGTACCGATTGTTCCCGCTCGGAAGACATAATCCTCACCGAATAATTCTTTTGTATAATTATGTGCCCTTGCTTGATAATCTCCTGAAAAATTTAAATCGATATCAGGCACTTTATCACCTTTGAAACCGAGAAATGTTTCAAAAGGGATGTCTTGTCCATCTTTTTTATACATTGAACCACATTGTGTACATTCTTTATCAGGCAAGTCAAAGCCCGATGCAACAGAGCCGTCATCAAAAAAAATGGAATGTTTGCAGTCTGGGCAAACATAATGTGGAGGGAGCGGATTCACTTCGGTAATTTCCGTCATTGTTGCAACGAGTGAAGAACCGACAGACCCTCTCGAACCAACTAAATAACCGTCATTTAAAGATTTCTTAACAAGTTTATGCGAAATTAAATAAATAACGGCAAATCCGTGGCCGATAATGCTCTTCAACTCTTTCTCAAGCCGCTCCTCTACGATTTCGGGCAGGGGCTCTCCAAAAATTTCTTTCGCCTTGGTGTAGCTCATTTTTCGTATTTCTTCCTCAGCCCCCTCGATTTGAGGGGTATACAAATCGGCAGGAACCGGCCTGATTTCCTCGACGAGAGAAGCAATATGCTGTGTATTATGAACAACGATTTCTTCCGCTTTTTCTTTTCCGAGGAAGGCAAAGCATTCGAGCATTTCATTTGTCGTACGGAAATGGACTTCCGGAAGTTTTTGCCTGTTTAACGGGTTTGCGCCGCCTTGTGAAGAGATAAGAATCTCACGGTAAATCCCTTCATTTGGATTTAAATAATGAACATTCCCTGTCGCAACGACAGGAATATTTAATTTCTCGCCAAGCTTTACGATCTTCGCTAAAATATCACGCAAAGCGTTTTCATCGCGTACAAGCTCCTTCTCAATTAAGTAGGCATAATTTGAGAGGGGCTGGACTTCCAAATAATCGTAGAACTTTGCAATCTCTTCCACCTCATCAGGTGACTTTTGCATCATTCCTTCGAAAACTTCTCCTTTATCACAACCCGATCCGACAATCAGCCCTTCCCGGTATTTCTCAAGCTTTGAACGTGGGATTCTTGCCGTCCGGTAAAAATAATCGATATGCGACAAAGAGACAAGTTTATAGAGATTTTTCAGGCCTGTTTGGTTTTTGGCTAAAAGAATGCAGTGAGACGGCCTGATCCTTTGAAAGTTGCCGCTTCCCATATTATCATTCAAGCGATCGTGTGATGTAATGCCACGTTCGACGGCATCTTTGACTAGTTTCCAAAGTAAATAGCCGGTCGCTTCGGCATCATAAATCGCCCGATGGTGTTGGGTTAATTCAATATCGAACTTTTTACATAGCGTATTTAACCGGTGATTTTTCAATTCCGGGTACAAAAATCTGGCCAGTTCAAGCGTATCAATGACAGGGTTCTTCGCATCCTTCAGGCCGATTTTTCGGAAGCCGACATTTAAAAACCCCATATCAAAACTCGCATTATGCGCAACAAGCGTGTCATCCTGAATAAAAGTATGGAAGTCTTTTAAAACGTCTTCGATTTCAGGCGCATTCTTTACCATGTCATCTGTGATCCCTGTCAGTTCAATCGTCGTTGCCGATAGTGGTTCGTGTGGATTGGCAAAGCGTTCAAAACGATCGATAATTTCCCCGTTTTTTACTTTAACCGCTGCAAGCTCAATGATTTTGTTATAAACCGCTGATAAACCGGTTGTTTCAACGTCGAATACGACATATGTTTCATTCATCAAATCTCGTTCAGCGTCATTATAAGCGATCGGTACACCATCATCAATCAGATTTGCTTCAAGGCCGTACAACACTTTAATTCCATGCTTTTTGCTTGCCGCATAAGCTTCCGGAAATGACTGAACGACAGCATGATCGGTGATCGCAATCGCCGGATGGCCCCACTTTTTTGCTTGTTCTACAAGTTTAGAAGTTGGGGTAACAGCATCCATTTGGCTCATTGGTGTATGTAAATGAAGTTCAACCCGTTTTTTTCCTTCAGGGGCGGTATCCTCCCTTACTATTGGGGTGATGGCGTTGATATCATTCGCAATCATCACAAGATCCCTGACAAATGTATCATTCTGGATGCCGCCGCGGATTTTTACCCACATCCCTTTTTTAACAGCTTGGAATAAATGGGCATCCTCCTTGCTGCGGGAAAACATTTTAATTAAAAGCGAACCTGTGTAATCTGTGAGTTTAACTTGCAGCAGTAATCTTCCACTTCTTAATTCTTTCAATTCAACATCGAAAATATAGCCTTGAATCGTAACTCTTCGCTCTTCATCTTGAATCGTTTCAATCGCAATTGGTTCATCCGTAATTTTATTTCCAATTTGTAATGAGGTTTCACTGGCAACGGCAGCTTTTTCAGCGTTTCTTTCGGTATTTATTATCGTCTGGCGCATTTTTTCCGCATCTTCTTGAGCTTTTCGCTCTTCAAACTGTTTATATTCATCCACTTGTTCAATAATCTTTGCTTCTAGTTGAAACGCCGGAAAGCCAAACGAGCGCAAACAATCTATTAGCTTTTTTTCAAGCCTCCGCTTTACAATGATCGCCTCTGCTTCATTTCTAACTTGTATTTCGAGTGTATTTCCACTCAAATTAGGAGATTGTTCCCTTAATAGAACGAGAAGCTGCTCAGAAACGCCATCTAATTGTGAAAGGCAATAAAGCCAATAATCATTTAGCAGATCTTCTGAACAATCAGGTTTTTCTGTAGTGATTGAAAAACTGGTATTGGCAATATGCTGGAACGTTTCCTTTAAATTTTTTTGAAGCAGAAGATAGACTTGAAAAGGCAAAATCGATTGCAAATGCAAATCAAAGTGCCAGCTTCTCTTCGTTTTATCGATAGACAGTTTGTTAAGATACCCATCCTTAAAGTAATGCTTGCTGGATTCATCATTTATACGAAGCTGTTCTAATAGGAGTTTGAAACGATCTTTTCTTGTTTCAAAGTCGATATTCATTTTCCTCCCCCAATTTCCGATAACTAAAATGAAGAAGCACCTCAAAAATGAGGCACTTATATTATGTGTTCAAAAAGCGTAACGAAGAATTGCGACGCGCGGGTTTTCAGTGCCTTTTTGAACATCCTCTTATATTAATCTAAAATTTTTAATTGCTGGCGTATAACTTCGATAATTGAATTGACAGGCACTTCGAACGACTCACCAGTTTTTCTTATTTTCACTTCAACAATGCCTTCATTTGCCTTTTTTCCGACAATGATGCGAATCGGAATGCCAATAAGATCCGAGTCTGAAAATTTGACACCGGCTCGTTCGGAACGATCGTCGTACAATACATCAATTGCTTCGTTTTGGATAATGGAATATAGTTTTTCGGACAATTCTTTTTGCGCTTCGTTTTTCGAATTTACACTAATCAGGTGAACTAAAAACGGTGAAAGGGAAACCGGCCAAACAATCCCCTTTTCATCATGGTGCTGTTCAACAACGGTGGCTAATACTCTTGAAACACCAATCCCGTAGCAGCCCATTAAAATGGGTTTAGATTTCCCGTTTTCATCTAAAAATGTCGCATTCATTGTTTCGCTGTATCTTGTTCCAAGTTTAAAGACTTGTCCAATTTCAATTCCTCTTGCAAAAACAATTTCACCTTGCCCATCAGGAGACGGATCGCCTTCTTGAATCATTCGAAAATCAGCGTATGCAGCAATATTAAAATCGCGGTCCGGATTGACATTCACATAGCTTTTTCCAGTACTGTCTGTGAGCGACCCGTTAGCAACAGCTTTTATTGCGTTATCGGCATAAATTTCGATCTCTTTATTAAAAAGCGATAGGTCATGTAACGAAACATTAAGTTTTTCGGCGGCTTCTTCTACTGTTAACGGTTTGACATGATTAGCGTCAAAATAATGTTTCACTTTAATCTCATTTACGACGTGCTCATTGCTCGTAAGGAGACAAACACATTTATCATCTGTTTCAAAAAATGTGTAATGGATACGATTTTTTTCTAAGCTTTCACGTTGCGACTCCGGATCCTCGACTAGCTGAAGTTCTTTTTGTTCTTCTTCACTTGCTTCGTATACGTCTAAAACAGGAGCCATCTCCACATTTGCCGCAAAATCAGATTCGGATGAATAAGCAATGGTGTCTTCACCGACCTCTGACAATGCCATAAACTCATGAGTATCTTTTCCGCCTATCGCTCCACTGTCCGCAACTACCGGCCTAAAATTTAATTTGCATCGATTGAAAATGGCTTTGTACGTCTCAACCATGACGTTATAAACCTTATCTAAGCCTTCTTCACTGGAATCAAATGAATACGCATCTTTCATAATAAATTCCCGCCCTCTTAATAAACCGAAACGAGGGCGCTTTTCATCTCGATATTTCGTTTGAATTTGATAAAGAAGGACAGGCATTTTCTTATAGCTGTTAATTTCATCACGCACAAGACTTGTTATTAACTCTTCATGTGTCGCCCCTAAAGCAAAATCCCGGTTGTGGCGATCTTTGAGCCTCATTAATTCCGGCCCATAAAGTTTCCAGCGGCCAGTCTCGTGCCACAATTCAGCTGGCTGGATCGCAGGCATAAGCAATTCTTGCGCACCAGCTTTATTCATTTCATCTCGAATAATTTCTTCAATTTTCCGCAATACAATAAATCCCAAAGGAAGGTATGAATATATGCCTGATGCGTTTTGCCTCATAAACCCCGCCCTAAGCAGCAATTGGTGGCTTACAATTTCCGCATCATTCGGTACCTCTCTTAACGTCGGAACAAAATAATTTGACTGTCTCATAAAAACACCTCAAGAATAGAAGTCAGATGTTAGAAATTAGATATTGGAAATAAAAAATTTCCACTGTTGTTTACAAGAAAAACTTTTGAATATCATTCCATGTCACAACAATCATTAAAAGCATGAGAAAAGCAAATCCAACAAAATGGACAAGGCTTTCTTTTTGAGGATCGATCGGCTTACCTCTAAGCCCCTCAAGAATAATAAATATTAAACGGCCACCATCAAGGGCTGGCAATGGCAATAAGTTAATTAAGCCTAAGTTGACGCTTAGCATGGCCGTCCATTGCATTAATGTCGCTATTCCTTGTTGTGCTGCTTCATCTGTATAATTGTAAATCCCAACAGGACCCGATAGATTATCGATCGATATTTTTCCGGTAATTAATTGGCCCAGCCCTGTAAAAATAGCCTTCGAGTACAAGATTGTTGTGTCAAAACCGAATTCAAGCGAACCTAAAAATGAAGTAACCCTTTCATATCCGACGCCGATAAAGCCTTCTTTCTCGCCTTTATAATTCAAGCGTTCATCTGGCGTAACATGGACATTAACTTGTTTGCCATCACGGTTCACAGAGAAGGCAAGCGTCTGATTCGGGTTGGTTTGAATCACTTCAGTGAACTCATCCCAATTGCTTATAGGGTTGCCGTTAATCGCTGTTATCCTGTCACCGGCTTGAAGCCCCGCTTCAACGGCCGCTCCATCTTCAGCAACGCCTCCAATAACGGCTTCTTTTGATGGGGCGCCATAAATGAGCGCAAAAATAAACAATATAACAAAAGCTAGTAAAAAGTTCATAAACGGGCCTGCAAAAATGGCCAAAAATCGTTGAAACACAGTCTTCGATCCAAATTGGCGATCGATCGGAGCAATTTGAAACTCTTGTCCATCAATGACATACGAACAAACCGGATCGACGCGATAAGTTTCTAAAGGGCCTTCTTCGCTTTCGTAGCCCTTAACATAGAGTCCCTTTTCCAAGTCAGCTTCTTCTACTGTAAAGTCTTTCAGATTTGGATACTTGTTTTTTTGATTAACGATAATTTTTGTAATTACCCCATCATCATTCAGTTGCAGTTTTATTCTGTGGCCAGGCTTCAACTCAATCATTTCAGGATCTTCGCCGGCCATTCTAACAAATCCACCAAGTGGTAAGAGACGAACCGTATAAACCGTTTCACTTTTTTTTATTGAGAAAATTTTCGGTCCGAATCCAATGGCGAATTCTCTGCATAGAATGCCCGCTCTCTTTGCGAGCAGCAAGTGGCCGAGCTCATGGATAAAAACTAATAGGCCAAATATGATGACGATAGCAATTACACTGTTCATGGTAAAATAACCACCTTTATTATGACAATCTTGATATTGGCAAGAATGATAACGCTGTGAGACGAACATTTGCTGTTTTTGGAAGAAATTAACATGACCTTATTGGATGAGTTTTTTTACTGCATTCCGTGTTTCATTATCGGCATCCAAAATGGCTTCCAACGGCGGGTCATTGATCGTGACGTGGCGTTCCATCGCCTTTTCAACGAGCGTTTCAATCTCTAAAAACGAGATGTGATTCGATAAAAACGCCGCAACAGCTTCTTCGTTTGCTGCATTTAATACGGCGGGCATTGTCCCTCCAATTTTGCCTGCCTGAAACGCCATTTTCAGACAACGGTAACGTTCATAATCAATTTCAGCGAAATGTAAGCTGCCTATTTCACTTAAGTTTAACCTTTTTGTCCGCGGTAATTCAAGTCTGTCAGGATAAGTTAACGCATATTGAATCGGAATTTTCATATCCGGTGTTCCAAGTTGGGCAATCACGCTTGTATCTTTAAATTCCACCATTGAATGGATGACGCTTTCTCTATGTAAAATGACATCGATTTGACTGTAAGGCAATTGAAACAGCCAGTGAGCTTCAATGACTTCAAGTCCTTTATTCATCATCGTAGCTGAATCAACTGTCAGTTTTGCACCCATCGACCAATTCGGGTGATCCAATGCTTCAGCCACTGTCACATTTTTTAGTTCATCACGCATTTTGTCGCGAAAACTGCCTCCGGAGGCCGTGAGGATAATTTTGGCAATTTCACTTTTTTTCTCGCCATTCAAGCATTGAAAAATGGCTGAATGTTCGCTGTCAACCGGAAGAATCGAAACCCCTTTTTCCGCCGCTGCTTTCATTACGATATGCCCTGCAGTAACTAATGTTTCTTTGTTCGCAATCGCAATGGTTTTTGAGCATTCAATTGCTGCCAATGTTGGTTTTAGGCCGACACTTCCAACGACCGAATTTAGTAAAAGATTTGCATCCGGATGTGTTGCTACTTCAATTAAGCCTTCCTCTCCAAAAACAACTTTCGTTTCAGGGGGAAGCACAGGGAAAAGTTCATCCCTCGCATCCTTTGACAAAACAGAGACAAGCTTTGGTTTAAACTCACGAATCATTTGTTCACCGAGCCCTATATTTTGTCCGATGGACATTGCAACTAACTTCATTGAATCCTGATTCGCTCTAATCACATCAAGTGTTTGCGTTCCAATCGAGCCTGTGGCTCCCAGCAAACTGATTTTTTTCAAAAAAAACACTCCTTACCTTCATGTATAATCATACAAGATGAAATAAATGCAATATCGGCAGAACAAAAATTAAACTATCAAAACGATCTAGAATTCCACCGTGTCCAGGCAGGAGTTGACCGGAATCCTTTACACCGTAGTGTCTTTTCAAAGCGGATTCCACGAGATCGCCGACTTGGCCAAATACTGCAACAATAGCCGCTATCATGATTGCGGTTGTAAAATCGAATAACGGATAAAAAAGCTGAAACAAAATGGAGACGGCAACCGCCGAAAGCACGCCACCAAGAGCGCCTTCAACTGTTTTATTCGGACTGATTTCAGGCCATAATTTCCTTTTTCCCATTGCCCTTCCGGTAAAGTAAGCACCGCTGTCGGTTGCCCAAATTAACAGCAACACAAAAATTAAGGTTGGCAAGCCTTCCGGCATCATTCTTGTCGCGTAAAAATAGTAAAAGCCAAAACCGGCATATAATGAGCTCATCAGTACGAATGAAACTTCATCAAAGTTAAACCTGTTTTTCGAAATAACGGTCAGCGACAATAAAAGTAGTAAAGCAAATAGAAAAAAGTCTATCTTATGATTTGAATAGATAAAAATTTGATCATACCAATCATCCGGCATCACGATAATAAAAGTCAACAAAAACGCAATGATGCCAGGGGGTGATAAATAAGCTGTTTTTTTCATTTTTAGTAATTCAGATATCGCTATGAATGCAAGGAAAATAGATAAAAATGTAAATGGCAGCCCTCCGACCATGACAAGCAGAACGAGGGGAATACCTGCAACGATAGCTGTTATGATTCGCTGTTTCATAGTTTCCTCCTTATAGGGGCTGTTCAAAAATCCGGAGGCTCACAGGATGTGAGTCAGTTCGACGTGATCACAGGACGTGATGCTTTTAGTCGAACATCCTTACATAGGCTGCGAATCTCGTTGTCCTCCTTTTTGAACACATACTTATATTAACCAGACGGGACTCCCCCATACCTTCTGCCGCGATGTTGATAGTCTCTCACCGCACGGACAAATTCATCTTCAGAAAAGTCCGGCCATAACGTTTCCGTAAACCAAAGCTCCGTATAAGCTAATTGCCAAAGCATAAAATTACTTAAACGTATTTCCCCGCTCGTGCGGATTAAAAGATCGGGATCTTTTAATTCTGGGCTGAATAAGTATGTAGAAATGAGTGATTCAGTAACATTTTCGGTTTCGATCAATCCTGAACGGACATCGTCTGCAATTTTTTGAATGGCTTTTGTCAATTCATCGCGGCTGCCGTAATTAAGCGCAAAATTTAAAATCAAGCCGTTATTATGTTTTGTCTGCTCTATCGCTGTTTCAACCGCTTCAATCGTATGACCCGGCAAATGGTTTTTCTCGCCCATTATTCGCACTTGCACGTTCTCTTCCACTAACTCAGGCAAATATGTTTTTAAAAAGATTTCAGGCAATTTGAGAAGGAAATCCACTTCATCTTTTGGCCGCTTCCAATTTTCAGTGGAAAATGCGTATAATGTTAAAGCTGAAACTCCAATTTCGTTCGCTTTTTTAACGATTTTTTTTATCACTTTTGTTCCTTCTCTATGGCCGGCTATTCTTGGAAGGCCCCTTTTCTTAGCCCATCGTCCATTTCCATCCATAATAATTGCAATATGTGAAGGAATTTTTGATAAGTCTAAATCCACTTCGTTTGACTCTTGGTTATCTTTACTTCTAAAGAATTTCCCAAGCATTAAAAATCCTCCATTTGCTTGAAATGACTCACTGCATTTCATTTTTTCGATTCGTGAGGTGCATGTCAAAAAAGTGAAGTGTTAGCACTTGTACATCGGACTTTTTGAACAACCTCTAATAGTAAAAAACCCCCTAAAAAAGAGGGTTACATAACAATCTGATTCTATTTTAACGTTAAAAAAATTATACTTCCATGATTTCTTTTTCTTTTTCGTTTGAAACTGTGTCAATTTCAGCAATATATTTATCTGTAAGTTTTTGGACGTCTTCCGTTAGCCTTCGCAATTCGTCCTCTGTAATTTCACCATCTTTTTGGCTTTTCTTCAGTTCATCATTCACATCTCGCCGAATGTTTCGAATCGAAACTTTGTTCTCTTCTCCATATTTTTTTACTAATTTAACAAGTTCGCTTCGGCGTTCTTCGGTAAGAGCTGGAATCGTGATTCGAATGTTATTGCCATCGTTGGAAGGAGTTAAACCTAAGTCGGATTTTAAAATTGCTTTTTCAATCTCATCGAGAACAGATTTGTCATACGGTTGTATTAATAACGTACGGGCTTCAGGCACAGAAATGCCTGCAAGTTGATTCAATGGTGTTGGCGCACCATAATAATCGATTTGAATTTTTTCCAAAAGTGAAGGGTTCGCTCTACCGGCTCTCAATGTCGCCAATTCTTTTCTTAGGCTGGCCACTGATTTTTGCATTCGCTCTTCGCCATTTTTCAAAATTTCTTTTGTCATTAGTTTTTCCCCCTTACAACTGTCCCAATTTCCTCGCCTAAAACCGCTCGTTTAATGTTTCCTTCTTCCATAATCGAAAAGACAATTAACGGAATGTCATTATCCATACATAGAGAGGAAGCGGTTGAATCCATAACAGCAAGACCTTGCTTCAATACATCAAGATATGATAATTTTTCAAATTTGGTCGCTTTTGAATCGATTGTCGGGTCAGCACTATAAACGCCGTCCACATTATTTTTCGCCATCAAAATAACTTCTGCCTCTATTTCTGCAGCCCTTAACGCTGCAGTTGTATCTGTTGAAAAATAAGGGTTACCTGTACCAGCGGCAAAAATCACAACACGTTTTTTTTCAAGATGGCGAATCGCTTTGCGGCGGATATACGGCTCAGCAACTTGCCTCATTTCAATTGACGTTTGGACCCTTGTTTCAACACCAAGGTTTTCAAGGCTGTCTTGGAGAGCTAATGAATTCATTACTGTTGCGAGCATTCCCATATAATCTGCATTTGCGCGATCCATTCCCATTTCACTGCCTATTTTCCCGCGCCAAATATTCCCGCCGCCTACGACAACGGCAACCTCTACACCGAGTTCAACAATTTCTTTCACTTGCATTGCAATCGACCGTATGACACTTGGCTCAATACCGAAACCTTGGTCGGCAGCAAGTGCCTCGCCGCTTAATTTTAAAACAACACGATTGTACTTTGCTTCGCTCATAGTCCCCTCCGAAAGTTGTAAATTAGATGCTTTGAAAAAGGGGAACACACAGTGTTCCCACAAATTCGTTCGTTGTCTCAACAGCGACGTTACACAGTAAACTATTGGGTTATTTTTTCATCTGCTGCATAACTTCTTCTGCAAAGTTATCTTCGCGTTTCTCCATTCCTTCTCCAACTTCGTAGCGGACGAAAGATTTGACTGAGCCTCCTTTGCTTTGGACATACTTGCCTACTTTTTGATCGGAATCTTTAACAAACGCTTGATCAACGAGGCAAATTTCTTCGAAAAATTTATTTAACCGGCCGCTAACCATTTTTTCAACGATATTTTCTGGTTTTCCTTCATTTAGCGCTTGTTGCTTAAGCACTTCTTTTTCCCGTTCTACTTCTGTTTCAGGAACATCATCGCGTTTGACGTATTTAGGGTTTACTGCAGCCACGTGCATCGCAATATCTTTCGCTGTTTCTTCGTCTACCCCTTCAAGAACAGCTAAAACGCCGATGCGCCCACCCATATGGAGGTAGGAACCAAACACGTCGTTGCCTGTTTTTTCAACGATTTGAAAACGCCTTAACGAAATTTTTTCGCCGATTTTTGCAATGGCGTCATTCAAATATTCGGCTAGCGTTTGGGTGTCGCTCATCTTTTCATTAAGGGCATTTTCTACGGAATCCGGCTTTTTAGCGAGTAAAAATTTAGAAACTTCTTTAATTAAATTCTTAAAGTTGTCATTTTTTGCAACGAAGTCTGTTTCTGAGTTTACTTCGGCAATGACAGCTATATTTCCTTCGATTTCAATGGATGTTAATCCTTCTGCCGCAATGCGATCCGCTTTTTTGGCTGCCTTGGCCATTCCCTTTTCACGGAGCCAATCGATTGCTTTTTCCATATCACCGTTGTTTTCAGTTAATGCCTTTTTACAATCCATCATGCCTGCGCCTGTTTTTTCTCGAAGTTCTTTCACCATTTGTGCAGTTACTGCCATTGATATTCCTCCTATATTGTATTTATCAAGTTGCCTTTCCATATAAGAAAAAACGCTCACGCGTTCTTTCTTAAGAAGTCAGAGGTCAAAAGCCACTTTCTTATCGCTAAAAAAAGGATGATAAAGGGTTCTTCCCCTCTTTATCACCCTTTTTAATAAAAAAGACTATATGAACAGATACGAACACGAAAAATTATGCGATTCCAGAAGGATTAAGCTGTCGTTGTTGTTTCAGTTTCACTTTCTTCTTCTGATGGTTCTTCAGCCATTTCTTCCCCTTGTTTCGCTTCAAGCACAGCATCTGCCATTTTGCCTGTTAACAATTTCACAGCACGAATTGCATCATCGTTTCCAGGAATAATGTAATCTACTTCATCCGGATCACAGTTCGTATCAACGATTGCAACGATTGGGATGCCTAATTTTCTTGCTTCGGCAATTGCGATTCTCTCTTTGCGCGGATCGATAACGAAAAGAGCATCAGGAAGGCTCTTCATTTCTTTAATGCCGCCCAAAAACTTTTCAAGCCGATCCATTTCTTTTTTAAGAAGAATAACTTCTTTCTTCGGCAACACATCGAATGTGCCGTCTTCTTGCATGCGTTCCAAGTCTTTTAAACGTTTAATTCGATTTTGAATCGTCTGGAAGTTGGTTAATGTTCCTCCCAACCAACGTTGGTTGATGTAGAATTGTCCAGAACGGTTTGCTTCATCTCTCACAGATTCTTGTGCTTGTTTTTTCGTACCGACGAACAAAATGCTTCCGCCGGCTTCAGCAACTTGACGCACGAAGTTATAGGCTTCCTCTACTTTTTTCACAGTTTTTTGCAGGTCAATAATATAAATACCATTTCTTTCTGTGAAAATATACGGTTTCATTTTAGGGTTCCAGCGGCGTGTTTGATGGCCAAAATGAACACCGGCTTCCAACAATTGTTTCATTGAAATAACTGCCAATATATTTCCTCCTAAATATGGTTTTTCCCTCCGTTTGCTTCATTTTTAAGCTGAACTGCATCGTTTATGCAGCACCCCTGCTTCAATCTGCAAACGTGTGTATTTTACACGTCAGTAACTATACCACATCGGCGGCCAAGAGACAAGCGAAACTCATCTTTCCCGGTTAAATTTTAACAATAATTCAATTTCACCAAGGCCTTTGTTTAATTTTTTTGCGATATCATTCATTTGATAACCTTGTTCATGGAGCTGTAGTGCCTTTGCTTCAAATGAAGGCTCAGACGTGTCATTCAGTTTTGGAACACTTTCGATTTCTTTTTCATGAGGATGATCAATCTCTTTTTTTTCTGTAGCTTTTTTTCCAAAAAGCTGATTAAGAAAATGTTCATTCTCTTCTTTTAGCTCAAGCGTATACGATGCAAGCAAATCCTCGATTTCTTTTTTTTGTTTAGTTAATTGGTCATAGTCAAGCGAATGTCCCATTTTTTTTATGACCAAGATTAGAATGAGAAATGTTATAAAGTGTAATACGATGCTAATTACTAATAAAAAACCAATCATTTTACCATCTGCCTTACTTACGCATTTTTTTCTAGTAAATGGCGCAGTTTAAAAATCGCTTTCGAATGAATTTGCGAAATTCTTGATGTGGAAAGTTCCATTATTTTTCCTATTTCTGTCAGCGTCAATTCTTGTTCATAAAAAAAACTGATAACAAGTTGTTCGTTTTTTGTTAAATTTTTAATTGCTTTGCTTACTTCTTCGATAAGTTCTTGCTTCATGAGCTGCTCTTCCGGGGTCGGCATGCTTTTATCTTCAATTTGAACGTTTTGCTCATTATCATAATCTTGATTTGCCTCGTCAATAAAAATTAGATTGGCAATTGTATTTTCCTGAATGGTGGCCAGCACTTCATTTTCTGTCATCCCCAATTCATTGGCGACTTCTTTTATTGTAATATGCCTTAGATGTTTTTGTTCAAGGTTTGAAATGGTATGCTCAATCCGCTTTGTTTTTTCCCTGATTGAGCGCGGAAGCCAGTCTTTCTTTCTAAGCCCGTCTAAAATAGCGCCTTTCACCCGGAAAGAGGCGTACGTATTAAATTTCAAATCTCTGTTCGGATCAAATTTTGTCAGCGCATCAAACAAACCCATCAAACCTAAGCTTTTTAGTTCTTCAACCGAAACACTGGAAGGCAAGCCGGCTGAAATTCGCTGTACATGGTAATCCACAAGCGGCATATATGTTTCGACTAGCTGTTCAGCGGCTTGTGAGTCGCGGTTTTCAAGCCATTTATTCCATTGGTTTGTTTCAAGCATACTTTGTTGGCTCATGCGATCCTCCCCTTTTAAATTTCGCTCATTCCAGCATTAACCTTTCGAACGGTTAAAATCGACGTTTCGGGATCAAACTCGATTGTCCGGCCGCTGTTTCCTCCAACATCCTCCGCAATTAATTCAATTTTAAATTTTTTTAAATGTTCTTTTACTGCTAAAACATTTCTATGGCCAATCCTCATTAAATCCATGTCGCTTTTAAACTGAAACATTTGCGCTCCCCCGGCAATCTTTGCTTTTAACGGGTAAACGTTATGATGTTCTTTCAATCGATGATAAAGAGCTTCTACAGCTGTATCGGCATATTTGCCATGCCGAAAATTTTTTTCTCTCGCCAAGCCGGAGTCAGGCAGCATCACATGCGCCATTCCGGCAATCCGCAACACCTCATTATAAACGACAACACCGACACATGAGCCTAATCCGCTCGTACGAATGGTATTTGGAGGAGAAACTGTTTTAATTTCGGCTAGGCCCACCTTAACAACTTGCAACATTTCACTCATTGAGAGGTACTCCCAAAGCCGAAAAGATCGTCTGGAACGATTCGGGATCAGGCAAAAGCAAAACTTGGCCATTTATTACCGAAGAAACTGTATTTTCCTCCATAAAAACAGTATTTATGACAACCGCAAAGTCACTCACCTGCGAAATTTGAATCAACCCGTAATTGATTAAAGCACCAGCCATATCAATCCCAACTGCGGGAACAGAAGGATGAAGGTTTAATTTTGTAAAATCGGCCAATGCAGATAAATAAGAACCGGTTAAAATGTTGCCTACTTCCTGTAAAGCACTCATTGCTAATTCGTCATATGGCGGTTCTTTCAAATGTATGGGCATCCCGGTAACTTGGCTCATTAATTTTGAAGCTTGGTCCAATTCAAGCATAAAAAACATGCTTCCCGGAGCATCTCCTTCTATACGAAAAAACACGGCAGCAATGATTGTTTCTTCCCCACCGATAAAGTCCGTCATTTCATCAAAGGATACTATTTTCACATTTGGCACGTTCATATCGATTGGATGCCTAAGCAATTTCGATAAAGCAGTTGCCGCATGGCCGGCACCAATATTCCCTATTTCCTTTAAAATATCGAGGTGGAATGAATTTGTTTTTGAAATCATTTCTGTCATTACGCCTCAATTTGTTCAATTTCTAGTAATTCTTCAGCGCTTAACACTTTATCAAGATTCAAAAGGATAAGCAGTCGATCGCCAAGTTTGGCAATGCCTTGTAAATAATCTGCCTCAATATGTCCAACAACTTCGGGCGGAGGTTCAACTGCGTCCGCGGGAATATCGATGACGTCATTTGCGGCATCCACGATAAGGCCAACTTCCTTATCTTCTACCGCTACAATAATAATTCGCGTACTTTCTGTATAATCTTCCGTATCGATTGAGAATCTTTCTTTTAAATCGATAATTGGTGTAACAATCCCTCTTAAATTAATAACTCCTTTAACAAAAGCAGGCATCTTCGGTACTCGCGTAATATGAATCATGCGTTCAATCGACTGTACTTGTTGCACATCGACCCCATACTCTTCGTTTTTCAATTGAAAGATAACCGCTTTGATGGCTTTTGCATTTTGTTCCATTTCGTCATTCCCCCACCTTTTATTTAATTAATGCATTGCAATCAATAATTAATGCAACTTGTCCATTGCCAAGAATCGTTGCCCCGGAAATTGCAAATACATTCGTCAAATAATTGCCAAGTGATTTAAGCACAACTTCTTGTTGTCCAATAAAAGCATCAACAACCAGCGCTGCCATCTTATCTCCTTTTTTCACGATGACAATGGAATAATATTCATCGTTTTCTTTTTGATCTTGAATTTCAAAAAGCTCGTCCAGAAAAATGAGAGGAACAATCTTCCCTCGAAAATCAATCACGTTTTGGTTATGGGCAAAGAGCACTTCATTTTCATGCAAAATTGCCGTTTCAATAATTGATGAGAGAGGAATCGCATATTTTTCATTTCCAATTTCAATAAGCAACACAGAAATAATCGACAGAGTTAGCGGAAGTTGAATAATGAATCGGCTGCCTTTCCCACGCTCCGATTCGACTGAAACGTTTCCTCCAAGAGATTCAATTTTAGACTTCACGACATCAAGGCCAACTCCCCTGCCAGATACATCTGAGACTTGTTCAGCGGTGCTGAACCCTGATGAAAAAATAAGTTGAAAGATCTCCTCGTCTGTTAATTTATCTGCTTCTTGCTTGGTCATCACACCGTTTTGAACGACTTTATTTATAACTTTATCCGTATTAATTCCAGCACCGTCATCCTCTATTTCAATAAACACATGATTTCCGCTTTGGTAAGCCTTTAAGGTGATTAAACCTTCTTGATCTTTGTTCGCTTTCTCTCTCACTTCAGGCAATTCGATGCCGTGATCGAGGGAATTTCGGAGCAAATGGACGAGCGGGTCGCCAATCTCATCGATCACGGTGCGATCGAGTTCGGTTTCAGCGCCAATAATATCCAGTTTCACTTTTTTATTTAAGTCTTTGGCAAGCCCTCGGATCATACGCGGAAAACGGTTGAAAACTTGTTCAATCGGCATCATTCGCATCGTAAGAATAATGCTTTGCAAATCGCCAGAGATTCTCGTCATTTTTTCAACAGTTTCACTAAGTTCCTTATTGTTTAAATCTTTGGCAATTTCCTCAAGGCGCCCCCGATCAATGACAAGTTCTTCAAATAAGTTCATCAGCTGGTCGAGACGATCGATATTCACACGAATCGTTTTTGTTGAAGCTGCGTTGACTTTGGGGGATTTGCTGGAATTTCCTTTATTTTTGTTATTTGATTGCCTGCTTTCGGGCTTTTCTTGTTTGTTGGCACCCGTGAACGAATCTAGCTTCGTTACACTGACATCTTTTATTTCAGATACTTTCAAAATTTTCTTTTTTACTTCTTCTGGGCTCTCTTTCGTTAAAAAAATGAGCGAAAATTCATAGTCAAACTCTTCCTCTTCAAGCTTTTCGACGGAAGGTTCTGATTTAATCACTTCCCCAAGTTTTTCCAATACATCAAACACCATATAAGTTCGGGCAGCCTTGAGTACAGTGCTGTCATTCAAAGTAACCTTAATAAAAAGAGAGTCAAATCCTTGTTCTTTGGATTCGTTAATTAAGGTTTTTTCAAACTCATTCAGAATAATAGATTCAGAACCCTGTCCTTTCGTTGCGGATTCCTTGCTGCGTTTTTCTGAAGAAAGGGCATCTTCATTCCCAATTTCCTCCAACATTGAAACAAGATGAGTGACGTCTTGTTTTCCGTCACCGCCTGAACTAATTGATGCAATCATATTTTCAAGCGCCTCAACTGCTTCCAGCAAAATATCAAGAAGTCGGGACGAAACTTTTAATTTTTCGTTACGGATATCATCCAATACATTTTCCATTTTATGGGTTAAGTTTGCGATATCTTCATAACCCATCGTGGCAGCCATTCCTTTTAACGTATGTGCGGATCGAAAGACTTCCTGTACATATGAAAGATCTTCTGGATTGTTTTCTAAGTTTAAAAGGTGATCATTTACCGATTGCAAATGTTCTCTGCTTTCATCAAGAAAAACTTCCAAATATTGATTTGTTTCCACGATAATCCCCCCTACTGTACATGTTTCATTATCGTTTCAAATATTTTTTCCAATTCCACAATTTCATCGATTATATTTGCTTGTATTGCTGATTTCGGCATACCGAATACGATACAAGATTTTTCTGCTTCGGCAATTGCTCTTACGTTCTGCGGGTGAGCCATTTTAATCCGTTTCAAGCCGTTTGTACCGTCAGAACCCATCCCTGTTAGCAAGACAGTGATGATCTCAAAATTCTCCGCTTCCAAGAGGGAGCAAAACAGCCGGTCAACCGAAGGGCGGTGCCCTTTCACAGGTTTTGATTCATCAAGCTGAATTTTTAGAGTGCCGTCTATGTGCGTAACTGTCATATGATATCCGCCTGGCGCAATGTAGGCTGTTCCCTCGATAGCGGCTTCCCCGTGTTCTGCTTCTTTCACATGGATTTGTGAAATTTTATCCAATCGTTCTGCAAGCAGCTTTGTAAATATCGGCGGCATATGCTGGACGATGAGTATGGGGATAGGCAGGTTTTTAGGAAATTGCGGCAGCAAGTATTGAAGTGCCCTTGGCCCCCCCGTGCTGGTTCCGATGCAAACGAGTTGATTATTCGCCATTGTTGCTCCCTCTTTTTAACATTGGTGTAAGCAGTTTCGTAAGTTTTGTGAGGAAATTGCCAAATTCTTTTTTTGTCTTTATCTCTTGGCCGCTGTAAGTAAAAATAATTTTCTTCATGCTTAAGCTTACTTTCGACTTTGGGGCTGATAAGAGAAAAGGAACTTGCTCACGGACAGCCCTAGAAACGGTTCGATCAAACGGGAGTGCGCCAATCATCGCTACCTCTTTGCCTAAAAAGTCATGCGCTGCCCGTTTAAAGCGTAAGGCGGCTTCATAGCCCTCATTTTCATTCTCGCAAGCATTGACAATCGTATAGATAGGAAGTCGGTCATCCTCGGCATGGAGTGCCTTAACAAGAGCGTAGCCATCAGTAATCGATGTTGGTTCAGGCGTTAAAACTAAGATGGCTTCATGGCTCGAAAGAATGAAGCTCATGCTATCCTTTGTTATACCTGCCCCCATATCAAAAAAAATGTAATCAAATTGGTGTTCCAGCTGCTCAATCTGCCTTAAAAAATATGAAAACTTAATCGCATTTAACTGAAACAAAAAGGATAAACCGCTTCCGCCTGCGATCATCGAAATTCCAGCAGGTCCATCGGCCATAATATCGTAAATGGAAAGTTTCTCCTCAATCATGTCAACAATGGTTGCTTGGGCTGAAACTCCCGCTACGATATCAATGTTTGCCATTCCAATATCCAAATCAACAAGAAGCACTTTTTTTCCAATTTGGCTCAATCCAATGGCCAAGTTAATCGAAATGTTTGTTTTGCCAACTCCTCCCTTTCCGCTAACGATGGAAACAACCTTTGTCTTTCTTCCTGACTTGGCGCTTGCAATTTGCTTTCTCAAATTTTCGGCTTGATCAATTTTCATCTTCTTGACCCCCGAATATGCAATGTAAAATGTAATCGATTGACGGAACAATGATATCTTCTGGAACATTTTGTCCGTCTGTAATATAAGCAATCCCTAACGGAAACTCGTACAATACATTTAACATCGCGCCAAAACTTGACGTTTCATCTTTTTTTGTAAAAATGATTTTCTCAATTGGCAGTTGATTGAATTGATGCACGATTGCCTTCATGTCTTCATATTTCGAAGTAAGAGACAAAACGAGGTATGTTTCCATGTCTTGATTAAAATCAATCGTCTTATCCAATTGCTTGACAAATTTATGTTCTCGGAAGTTTCTGCCTGCTGTATCAACTAAAACCAAATCATAAGAACTGAATTTTTTAGCCGCTTCCGCAAAATCATCTTCGTTGTAAACGACCTCTACCGGGACATTTAATAGCGTTGCATACGTTTTTAATTGTTCAATTGCCGCAATTCGGTACGTATCTGTCGTTATAAAAGCCACTTTTTTGTTATCTTTTAGCACGGCTTTTGCGGCAATTTTCGCGATCGTCGTCGTTTTTCCAACACCTGTCGGCCCAACAATGTTAAGCAAACGTTTTTCATACTGAAAACCAGCGATCTCTTTTTCATTAAGCATTTTGGTTAACCATTCCATTGCCCATTCTTTTTGCGTTTCAAATGGGATGGATTTTAACTGCTGTTTCTCATAGCGTTCCTTTAAATCGTTATTGATTTGCTGAATGAGTGGTTTTCGAATCTCTTGCGACATTAATAGCTCGTTTATTTCATCAAATAGGGCATGTTGTTTTTCTTTCGGTCGGCTTAGCTGCTTTATTTCTTCCTTTAGCTGTTTCATTTCAGAAAGAAGCGACCGTTCTTCGCTTTCGGTTTCAAATGGTTTTGGGTTTCTTATCACGTTTTGTTCACTTTGATCAACGGCCGCAATGACCTCGATATATTTCTTCGTAAATAAACCTAGGAAACCACCCTTTGCAATTTCTCTTGATTTCAGTATGACCGCTTCATCCCCCATTTCTTGGCGGATTCGCCCCATTGCTTCAGGCATTGTAGACGCAATATACTTTTTCACCTTCATGTCAGATTCACCACTCCAACGCTTTGAACTTCAACATCCGGCTCAAGTTCGTTGTATGAAAGAACTGCGACATCCGGCAGATACCTTTCAATTAATTGCTTCACATACATTCTTACCGCGGGAGAACAAAGCAAAACCGCGGAATGTTCCCATGCAATACGCTCAATCTCCTTTTTAATATTATGGAATAGCTGTTCACTTTCCACCGGATCCAATGCTAAATAATTGCCGTGCTCCGTTTGCTGAATCGAATCAGCAATTGCTTTTTCCGCCGAACCCCCGAGCGTAACGACTTTCATTACATTATCCTCTCCAACATATTGGCTCGTTAATTGGCGGGACAATGACTGTCTTACGTACTCGGTCAGCAGTTCTGTATCTTTTGTCATCTGGCCAAAATCCGCCAACGTTTCAAAAATAACAGGCAGATTTCGTATTGAGACTCTTTCTCTTAACAATTTTGAAAGAACCTTTTGAATATCTCCTATCGACAAAGGGTCAGGCGTCACTTCTTCAACAGTCGTTGGGTAGCTTTCTTTTAGATGGTCAACGAGTTGCTTTGTAGCTTCCCTTCCAAGCAATTCATACGCATATTTTTTTATTACTTCGGTTAAATGCGTGGAAATGACCGAAGGGGGATCGACGACAGTATACCCTGCCATATCGGCTTTTTCTTTCATTTCTTCATTCACCCATAGCGCCGGCAAGCCAAATGCCGGTTCGATTGTTTCAACCCCTTCAATCGATTCATCATCAATACCTGGGCTCATCGCCAAATAATGATCAAGCAAAATATCGCCGTGCGCTACTGTATTCCCTTTAATTTTTATGCGGTACTCATTTGGCTGGAGCTGAATGTTATCTCTTATTCTTACTACAGGGATAACCATGCCAAGTTCAAGCGCCAACTGCCTTCTTATCATAATAATCCGATCGAGCAAGTCGCCCCCTTGGTTTGCATCCGCGAGTGGAATCAACCCATAGCCAAATTCAAATTCAATTGGATCAACCTCGAGAAGCTCCATCACACTTTCAGGACTCTTAAATTGTTCATGCTTCATTTCGTCAACTTCTTCAATTTCATGTTTGTCTTTTTCCCGTTCAGAGCGTAGCAGGAAGAAGCCCCCGGCACCTACCGCAACAGCAATTGGAACGGTGATTAAATCATTTATCGGGGTGAACAGCCCTAATAACAAAATCGTGGCTCCCGCTACAATGAGCATTTTTGGATAAGAAAATAATTGACCTGTCACATCCTGGCCTAAATTTCCATCCGATGCCGCTCTTGTTACAACGATTCCAGTTGCGGTTGAGATAATTAATGCCGGAATTTGGCTAACTAAGCCATCGCCAACGGTAAGGACGGTATACGTATTTACAGCAGTACCGATGTCCATTTCCATTTGCATCATGCCGACAATGATTCCAAAAATAATATTGATAATGACGATGACAATGCCTGCAATCGCATCCCCTTTTACAAATTTACTCGCACCATCCATCGCGCCGTAAAAGTCGGCTTCTTTTTCAATTTTTTGACGGCGCTCCCTTGCTTCAGTGTCGGAAATCATTCCGGCATTCAAATCCGCATCAATGCTCATTTGTTTACCTGGCATCGCATCCAAAGTAAACCTCGCAGCCACTTCAGATACACGTTCCGCACCTTTCGTAATGACGACAAATTGAATAATGATGAGAATTAAAAAGACGACGAATCCCACAAGAGCATTCCCGCCTATAACAAAGTTGCCGAACGTGTCGATGACATTGCCCGCCTCGGCTTTACTTAGAATGGAACGTGTCGTTGAAACATTCAAACCGAGGCGAAATAAAGTAACAAGCAATAATAGAGATGGAAATATTGAAAATTGCAAAGGCTCATTCATGTTCATTGAGACGAGAATAATGAGTAACGCCAGTAAGATATTCGTTATAATTAAAAAATCAAGCAACATTGGCGGAAATGGAATAACGAGCATGGCGATAATTAAAATCACACCGCCCAAAACGGATAAATCCCGGAGTTTCATGAATATACCTACCTCCCTTCTCTATTAAAGTTGTCTATCAAATGACGTATGCTGCTAGATTTTTTCCTTCAATCGATAGACATACGCGAGCACTTCTGCAACGGCTTTAAATAATTGCTCAGGGATTGTTTCGCCAATTTCAGCTTCATGATATAAGGCTCTTGCCAATGACCTGTTTTCTATGATCGTGACATCATTTGATTTAGCGATGCTTTTTATTTTTAAGGCGACATAATCGACGCCTTTTGCAATAACCTCAGGGGCATCCATTTCATTTTCATCATATTTTAGCGCGACAGCATAATGCGTCGGATTAGTGATAACGACGTCAGCTTTCGGTACTTCCTGCATCATCCGTTGCATCGCCATTTGTCTCTGCTTTTCTTTGATTTTGGATTTAATAAGCGGATCGCCCTCAACCTTTTTGTACTCATCTTTAATATCTTGCTTGGACATCCGGATGTTTTTTTCGAAATCATATTTTTGATAGAGGTAATCAAAAATAGATAGAAATAGAAGCAAAATCGAAGCAAACAGGCCCATTTTCACTGTTAAACTTCCAACTACACTTAAAGAAGTTGCAGGCGAAGTTGAGGTTAAGCGAAATACTTCGTCCTTGCTGAACCATAATACCGCAAAGGTTACGAGCCCGATAAACGCGATTTTAAGCATTGATTTTAGCAGTTCCACGATTGCCCTTAACGAGAAAATGCGCTTAGCGCCTTGAATGGGATTGACTCGTTCCAGCTTCATCACAAGCGGTTCTGTTGAAAATAAAAAGCCGACTTGCATGTAGTTGCTTAGCAAAGCACCAATTATCGCAGCCAATAAGATAGGCAATACGACTTTTGCTGCTTGAAAACTAAGTTCACTCATCATAAGGTGTACCGTGTTTTCTGTAACGTCCATTAAAATATAGTCTTTCAACCCGACTTCAAAAATCGCAAAAAGTTCATCGCGTAAAAAACCGCCAAAAAACCATAAAAATAAAAAAACAACGAATAAAATGATGGCTGTATTGACATCAGCACTTTTTGAAACTCTCCCCTTTTTCCGTTCATCTTGGCGTTTTTTCGGTGTCGCTTTTTCCGTCTTTTCTTGTGAAAAAAATTGCAAATCAATACGGATATATGGCAAGCTAAACTCCCCCAGCGAGTTTCATTAGCGTTCTCATCGCATAAAACATTTCTTTAAAAAGGTAACGAACGATCGAAAAGATAACCGGAAAGGAAATAAGCAGCACGACAAAACTCACAAAAATTTTCAATGGCAAACCTACGACAAATACGTTCACCTGCGGAACAGCTTTTGCAATAATTCCCAGTGCGACATCAACAAGAAACAGCGACGCAACAACTGGCACCGCCATTTGAAAAGCAATAATAAACATTTTTACAAAGCTAGCTGCCACATGCTTTGCAGCCTGTCCGTCTGAAAAGGGAAAAAACAATTTTTCGACAGGGATGAGATGGTAACTGCTGAAAATTCCATCAAGCAGCATGTGATGGCCATCTACAGCTAACAAAAACAACAACGCAAAAATATAAAAAAACTGGCCTAAAAGTGGACTTTGCGCACCTGTTTGGGGATCGACGACATTCGCAATCGCAAAACCCATTTGCAAATCTATAAATCCTCCAGCAACCTGTACCGCATAAAGCATCATCATTGCGATAAGCCCTATGCCAAGGCCGACAATGGCTTCTTTTAAGACTAAAAGGACAAATATTCCATCGATTGCAATTTCCGGCCTTTCAATTGCAAAACCAGCGAAAAAAGCAAGCGCTCCGGCAATTGCAATTTTATTTATAACCGGAATGTTCCGATATGAGAAAAATGGGGCCGCCACAAAAAAAGCTGCAATTCGAACGAAAATCAGCAAAAAAACCGGAAAATCGTTTAAAAATTGTTCCATTAACTAACAAACCTTTGCAAATTCGAAAAAATATCGTAGGTGAAATTGAGAAGCTGCGAAAGCATCCAAGGACCGAAAAAAACAAGCGATAAGAGCACAGCAATAATTTTAGGGATAAAGGCCAATGTTTGCTCCTGGATTTGGGTTGTTGCCTGGAAGATACTGACAAGCAGCCCAACCGCGAGCGCCAGCAGCAATAGTGGTGCAGCGACGAGAAGTGTCGTGTACACCCCCTTCTCCGCAAGCGATATGACAAATTCTGAAGTCACGTTATTTCACCTACCGATAACTTAATAAAAGTGATTGGACGATAAGGTACCAGCCATCTACTAAAACAAATAATAAAATTTTAAATGGCAAAGAGATCATAATCGGCGGCAGCATCATCATCCCCATCGACATTAAGACGCTCGCAACGACCATATCGATGACAAGGAAAGGAACGAAAAGCATAAATCCAATTTCAAACGCCGTCTTTAATTCACTAATGACAAACGCAGGTACAAGTATTGTTAGCGGAACATCTTGAATCGACTCGGGCCGCTCCATTTCCGAATAGCTCATAAACAAAGCGAGATCTTTCTGCCTCGTATATTTAGCCATAAACTCTTTCATTGGATAAGAAGCTTCTTTAAATGCCTCTTCTTGAGTAATCTCACCACTTCGTAAAGGCTTGATTGCATTTTCATTGACATCATGAAATACCGGCGCCATAACAAAAAACGTCAAAAAAAGCGATAATCCAATTAATACTTGGTTTGGCGGCATTTGCTGCGTTGCAAGAGACGTTCTTACAAAAGAAAGAACAACAACAATTCGGGTAAAGCATGTCATTAATACTAAAATTGCAGGAGCCAGCGAAAGAACTGTAAGCAAAAGCATCAATTGAACAGTCGTTGCCACGTTTTCCGGCTGATTCGTAAATACATTCAAATCAATGCCGGGGATCAATTCATTCATTTCCTGACTCCTTTTTGTTAAATTCCTTATACGCGTTCTTTCGATTTTCAGACATGCGGTTTAATTGTTGTTCCAAGATAGATGTGAAGTTTTGGCGGTTTGGCGACTTTCGATTTTCAAGCCACTGTTTTGACTTTGAAAAAAAGTCTTCATACCCAAAATTACCTTCATGCTCCTTGAGCAAAGCTTCAATTTCATTCTTATCTGTTAGCTCCTTTAACAGATGAATGGATTCTCCCACACCGATAACGAGAAGGCGATTTCCAACTTTTACAAGTTGAATGGATCGATTGCTTCCCACTGAAACGCCGCCAATTGTTTCAATCGCCCTGTTTCCGCCAAACGTTTTTGTTCGTTTATTGACGAACTTTGCTAATGCATAGATGAGAAAAACGATAAAGGCAAGAGCGGCCAGCATTTTAACAAAAACAAAAGTTAAGCTTTCATTGTTGGAACCGGTAAGTTGAGCTTCATCCACGACAGGAGAATCGTCATTGGAAGCCGAGTCATTTTTCAGCCATTCATCAACGGTTTCGTCTTTTTTTTCTGCGCCTGCAAGTGCTTGCCCATTAACCGCAAAAAAGCAAAGGATGGACATCATGGAGATAATAAATAGCTTTTTTAACAAAAATGACACCTACTCAACCTAGCGTCTTTTTTATTGCTTCCAACACTCGATCCGCTTGGAAAGGCTTTACAATAAAGTCTTTCGCTCCGGCTTGAATCGCGTCGATGACCATCGCTTGCTGTCCCATCGCAGAGCACATGATCACCTTTGCATCCGGATCGATTTCTTTGATTTTTTTAAGAGAAGTGATCCCATCCATTTCCGGCATTGTAATGTCCATTGTGACAAGATCAGGTTTAAGATCTTTATACTTCTCCACTGCTTCAGCTCCGTCTCCTGCTTCACCAACAACTTCATATCCATTTTTACTCAAAATATCTTTTACCATCATCCTCATAAACGCTGCATCGTCAACTACTAAAATACGGTTTGCCATTTCTAATCCTCCTGTATTATTGCAAGTTTCTTATTCTATCTTTTTGGCTAATGATATCTGTTACACGAACGCCAAAATTTTCATCGATGACAACGACTTCGCCTTTTGCGATCAGTTTCTTATTCACTAATATATCGACAGGTTCTCCGGCAAGTTTGTCCAATTCAATGATTGAACCTGTTGACAGATCCAAAATATCTTTAATTGCCCTGCTTGTGCGTCCCAACTCTACCGTTACTTGAAGAGGAATATCGAGCAACAGGTCTAAATTGTTCGGCTCATGTGCAGACTTCGTTAATTCTCCAAAGTCAGAAAAAGCGGCAGGCTGAATATTCTTCGCACGCTCGGTAAAATGATTTAGGTGATTCGTATGTTCAGGCATGTCTGCGATTGTTTTCTTCTCCTCATTTTGTATTGGCGGTTCTGGGGCAGTGGTTGGTTCTTCATCCACCTCAGCATCATCGCCAAGTTCTGCTGCTTGTAAATCCAATAATTCTTTCACCATTTCCTTTGCGAAAGGAATTGGGACAATCTGCATGATTTTAGAATCAATTAAATCACCGACTTTTAAAGCAAAGGAAACTTTTACAAGATATTCATCTTGAGGAATTTGATCAGTTCCCTCGCCTTGCTTAGCATTTAGCTTTTCAATTGAAGGAGGAGAAATATCAACTTTTTTATTAAAAATCGTTGACATCGAAGTCGATGCCGAACCCATCATTTGATTCATCGCTTCTTGTACAGCACTAAGTTGAATGTCAGTGAGACTCTCGTCCGATACGTTTGTCCCGTCCCCTCCGAGCATAAGATCCGCAATGATTTGCGCATCCTTTTCTTGGATGACCATTACATTTTCACCTTTAAAGCCTTCGGTGTATTTTACATTGATCGCTACATGGGGATGAGGGAATTCTGCCGCTAATTCACTTCTAAAAATTAATGATAGTACAGGTGTTGTAATATCGACCTTCTGGTTTAACAGCATTGATAGTGCGGTCGAAGCATTTCCAAATGAAATATTCCCGATTTCACCCAACGCATCCTGTTCAATGACATTAAGATATTGATCTAGACTCACTCTTCCATCTTCGCTGCTGCCAGCAGAGTCGCTCGTTTCTCCGCCATTTAAAAGGGCATCGATTTCCTCCTGCGAAAGCATCCCATCAGTCATCTAAATTCACTCCCTCCTTCATCACTTCCAATATTTGAATCGCCATTCGATTTCTGATTTTTCCTGGCTGGCCTAGAAACTTAGGCGTTTCTCCTATTTTTATAAGCAATGGCTCGCTAATTTTTTGTTCTAATCGAATCACATCGTTCGTATTGAGGTGTAAAAAGTCATTTATATTTATTTCAGATGTTCCAAGCTGGGCAACAATTGGCAAATGTGCTTGCTGAACCCTTTTTTGAAGCAATTCCACTTCATATTCAGATCGCGCTTTTTGATTCGTCTGCATCCAATAATGCATGGACAAATTCGGAATAACAGGCTCAAGCACGACATGCGGGATACAAATATTGATTAATCCGCTCGTTTCGGCAATCGACATCGTTAAAGAAATGACAACAACCGTTTCATTTGGTGAAACAAGCTGGAGAAATTGCGGATTTACTTCAAAATCAAGCATTGTCGGTTCGATCTCAATGATCGATTCCCAAGCTTCTTGGAATGCATCTAATGAGTTTTCAAACAACTGTTTCATTAATTTTGTTTCAATTTCGGTTAAGTTTTCAACTTTATTCACGCTTTCGCCTTTGCCGCCAAGCAATCTGTCAAGCATGGCAAACGATATGTTTGGGTTAACTTCAATGAGCATGCGTCCTTCTAAGGGAGCGGCTTCGAAAACATTCATAATTGTCATAGAAGGTACTGAACGAATGAATTCCTCATATGGAAGCTGTTCAACAGAAGCAACCGTTATATCAACATACGTTCTAAGCTGAGCTGAAAATAGCGTGGTAAGCAGGCGCGCATAATTTTCGTGAATCCTTGTTAGGCTGCGTATCTGATCCTTTGAAAAGCGAAGCGCGCGTTTAAAGTCATAGACTTTAACTTTTCGTTCTTCGTCTTCTCTCTTTAATTCTTCTGCATCCATTTCACCGGTTGTAATCGCCGAAAGCAATGCATCAATTTCATTTTGTGACAATATATCTGACAAAGGCCCCACCTCTGTTTCAAGCCTTAAATTTACTGGATGATTTTTTGAATGGTGTACACTTTTGTTACTTCACCGTCTGACAATAATTCATTTATTTGTTGCTGTAAACGGTCTTCTAATGATGTCAGACTTCCCTTTTCGTTAAAGTCTTCCGCTTTCATGTTTGACAATTCATTAATGATAATGTTGTTCACTTGAAAATCTCTTTTTTCGATTTCTTCTTTCGCTTTTTTATTATCCAGTTGGATTTTGAATTGAATCCGTATGATATGGCTATCATTTAAATTTGTTGTTATTTCCTCGGTTTGCCAGGTCGATTCCACAATTTCATCGATCGTTGGCTCACCGGATGGTTGATTATCAAGTTTAAAATATACGATAAGTGCAACAATCCCAATAATTAAGATAGAAAGCAAAATAATAACCATCGTAAAAACCATTTTATTTTTGACCAATTATTGACCCTCCAACCCTTTCCGAAAACCTAAAACGTTAATCTCCTTATAAAAATTTACTGTTTTCCGTATAACTTCTGTCTCTTTTTCTTGAACGACAATTAGTTCTCCGTTCGTAAGCGTAATTGTGGTATCAGGAAATGACTGGATTTGCTGAATATATAACGCATTTAAAGTAAACGTTTCCCCATTTAACCGTGTAAGCTCAATCATGTCCGTTCATTTGACGGGCTAAGGATTGCCTTAGCCCTTCCTCCTGCTTATCGTTTTAAATTCACTAATTCTTGTAAAATCTCGTCAGAAGTTGTGATGATTCTCGTATTTGCCTGGAATCCGCGCTGTGCAACGATCATTTCTGTAAATTCTTCAGAAAGATCGACGTTGGACATTTCTAGTGCGTTAGAAATGACGGAGCCTACCCCACCCTGATTAGGAGTTTCGACTTGCTGTTCACCCGAATTCACTGTTTTGCGAAACAAGTTTCCTCCAATTTTTTCAAGGCCTTCGGGATTTGAAAACACCGCTAATCGGATTTGTTGAGAGGTATCTAAATTAGCGTTGTTCCTTACTTTAATACTGACTGTTCCATCCTTCCCTATACTGAAGCTTTCGGTCGTGTTTCTCGAAATTCGAATTCTTGAACCAGTGGTGCCATTTTGTGTTAAATAGAGGCCATCTGGACTGACAACATATCCTTCCTCATCTAAGTAAAAGTTCCCAGCACGAGTATAGTAAACGTTCTCTCCGTCTGTTACTGCAAAATACCCATCGCCATTGATCCCTAAATCAAGCGGCCTTCCTGTCGTTTGCAATGCTGTTGCCGTGTGAATCGTATCGATTGATGCGATTTGGGCGCCGAGACCGACTTGTTTCGGATTTGTTCCTCCTGTTCCTCCTGTTCCTCCTGCAGGGGCAGGGGCATTCGCACCAGCAAGTTGTTGGCTCACTAAATCGCTAAATGTCACCCTTCCTTTTTTAAAGCCGTACGTATTCACATTTGAAATGTTATTGCCGATAACATCCATTTTTGTTTGAAAATTTTTCATTCCGCTAATTCCTGAATACAATGAACGTAGCACGTCACATTACCCCTTTTCATTTCATAATTAGCTGCTTCCATCATTCCACAGCGATTGGCCTCCGTCAGGTCCAGCCTATTTTTCTATTAGAATTGTCCCATTAATATTCGTGAAAATTTGTTCCTCTGCGCTTTTGCGATCGAGCGCAGTAATGACAAGCTTGTTTTTCGTACTAACTACGAGTGCCGCTTCTTTCGTTAAAACTAACGCTTCTGTTACACCTTTCGTTCGTGCATGATCAACTGCATTTTCCACCTTTTTCCACACTTCATTTGACAGTGAAATTCCCCTTTGCTGAAAGCGTGTCTCGGCGTGTTTGCTTACTTTTAAATTTGTTTCGTTTGTTAACTCCGTTTTGAAAAGTTCTTTAAAATTGTTGTTGTTTGTTTTATTACCTGTAGCCTGATGATGGGCATCAGATGGCTGAATAGGAGGGTGTTGAACTCGGAAATTTATCACACGATCACCTTCTAGCTTTCAGATGAAGGGGTCTCTTTATGTTCACGAATTTCGTAGATAAATTCCGGTTTTACCTTTTCTTTATTATCAAGCTCAAATAACATTTCCCCACCTTTGAAAGAAACAGCTGTCACGATACCTGTTTTCGTCACTTCTTCCATTTCTTCATCATCAATTCCTTGATAAGTAATATACTTAACTTCCTTCCCAATCATTTGGCTGTTTTGGACAATTAGGCCGTTCGTTTGAGTTGCAATGAACCCTTCAAACATTTTTGTCATGTTCATCATCTGTTCTAAACTCGAAAAGCTTGCCATTTGTGCAATGAATTCCCTGTCTTCCATTGGATTTAATGGATCTTGGTTTTGCAGTTGTGTAATCAGTATCTTCATGAATTCATCTTTACCTAATGAACTGTTGCCTGTCGTTTTTTGGGGCAAGTTTGATAAAAACAAGGAGTCATCAAGCTTGTTGCTCTCCATACCCTTCTCCTTTCTTTAAAACGAAAGTGCTTCTAGCCATTTCTTAAAAGATTCTTCCTCTTCTTCTTTTTGCTGATTTTCATAATCATTCGTTTGTTCCATTTCTTGCTCAGCATTTCGTCCATTTCCTTGCCTTGAACCTTCATGTTGAGCTTGTTGCTGTGAATGGTGAGATTGTTGTCCAATCTCGATTTTCTCGACGTTGATCTGTTGAGCAATAAATGCGTGGCGCAGCTGATGCAATTGCGATTCAATTAATTGTTTTGCAGTTTCAGTTTGCGCTGTTATTCTAGCAATCAATTCACCATTCTGGTGAATGAGTTTAATAGCGAGTGAGCCAAGATGTTCTGGGTACAGCCTGATGCTTAATTCCGTTATACCGTTTTTAAAGGTGTGTAAACGGCTGTTCCCCATCAGCCTTTCCAATTGGTTAGCTAAAGAACTCTCGTTCATTCTGTTCGTTACATGCATCCGCCATTCAAGCTGTTGGAGTTTATCCATCGATGCTTGTTGAAAAAAATGGCCCGGCTGCAAAATGATACGTGGTTCAGTAGCTTTTTCAGTCTTCATATGACTCCTATTGTTAAATTCACTTCCTTCGGAAACAGCGGACGCAACGAAGTGATTTGAACGTAGAATGGCATTTTCAAAATGGGTCCGATCGCTACGTTGAACCGTTTCACGATTCGCTTCTAAAAAATTCGCCAGCCGCAAAAAGAGAGTTTTCGCATCATCATGATAGCGGCCAAGTTCGACAGTTGACCGTGAGTCTGCCAAATTCGCTGGAAGTGTAAAGCCTGCAATCGTTAAAAAGGACTGGATGAACCGCTCCATCATTGGCTCTCGGTCCTTAGCTCGGATCATTTCTTCAGCTTCAGACTGCCATTCTCGCAGTGCAGGAAGCATCTGATTGAATCGTTCTGTTCCGAGAATCGCCTCCCAATCTTCTTCAGTGAAATGTAAAAGAAATTGAACCGTTTCAAGAAGCTTTGTTTGTTCATTTTCTTTCTCAGGAAGATGCGAAGTGCCTATCCGCTTATCGGTAACATTGGATGCATTCACTTCTTCGTTTTCATCATTTGGTGTTCGATGTTCCGATTCCAAAGCATTTATCAATCGAAAAAATAGGTGTTTTGCATCATCGGAATAGTCGCTATGTTGAAGCGTTTGAATGATTGCGTTTAAGTTTGCTGGACTGTCCGGCGTTGAAAAACCAATTATTGATAAAAACGAATGGATTAGCGGTTCCATCATTGGCTCTTGGTCTTCAATTTGCATGATCTCTTCAGCTTCAGACTGCCATTCTGCTAGTTCAGGAAGCTTTTGCCTTAATGACTTTGATCCAAGCAACCCTTCCCACTCCTCTTCAGTAAAACCGATTAATGATTTTATCGCTTTTTTAAACTGATTTTGTTCACTATCGTTGCCAATCTGTAAATCATCAAAAAAAGATTTAGCTTTCTTCTCCATATTCATTTCTTTTTCAAGAAATAAGTGAAATGGCCGTTCACTGGTAAACGGTTGAGCAGCATCATTCATTGACCTGCTCTGCCCTTCAGGCCCTAGCTGCAGAAAGTATTCACCTATCCGATTCATTTCGTTCTCACCCCCTTTCAAGCAGGTGATGATTATTCTTCTGACATAAGTTGCTTCATAATATTGGAAGCTTTGTTCGGCTCCAGCTTTGCTAAAATTCTTCCACTCTCTTCTGGTTTAAACGTTTTGAACAACGTGATAACATCCTTATTTTCCATCTCGGAAATAATTAAAGCTGCGTCTTTTGGAGACATGGATAGAAGTAATTTCCCTGTGTCCTTTACACTCGTTTCATCACTTAACGTTTCTTCTTCCTCTGTTTGCAATTGTTTTTCAAGCTTTACAATGGTTTGCTTCGTTTCTACTAATTCGTTATCTTTGTCTTGTAGTTTTTGCTCTAACTTTTCAATTTCTTCTTCTTGCTGCCTAATTTTTTCCGTGAGGCGGGCTACCTCTTTTTCCAATGAAATGTCATTTTGATCCTTTTTCTCTTCATCAAAAAAAGTTGATACGATTGGAATATGGGAGCCGACAGTCTTAAACTGGTCAAAAATACTTTTTCCCATAAACGATAAAACAACACCGTATACAACAATTGCAAAAATCAATGGGATTAAAAAGACGAAAAAGAACCACTGAAGCTTGCTAAATCCCATGCCATTCACCTGGCTTTATTAAAGAAAGTTCATCCAATTGCTTACTTTCATCTTTTTTTAGTTGGTTTTTAAAATGGGCAAAATGTTTTTCCTTTAATCGGTTGTATTTTTTTACTTCAACTGATTTTTGGATAATCTTTTGGTGTTTGCCTTCCATTAAAAATTTAGCCCGATTTACGTTTAATTGTTCTTGGGTGATGCTTGTTTGTAATGTTTGCAAATGGTAGCTGTATTGCAGCAATGAATCTGCCATTACGCCAACTTGCATTTTTTGTTCATATTGTTTTTCTAAGTCTTCCTTTTTCTTTAATAGTTCGTATAAACGCCTTGCCGCTTTTTCAAATTGCTGCCTTGCATCGGCGTACTCGAGCTCAGAAAGATTTTTTTCCTTTTCTTTTATTGTCAGTACTTTATCAAGGCGAAAATGGAAAGCCATCTTCATTCTCCTTTGCAAAATTGCTTAATAAGCAATTGAATCGATTCTTCAATAGAGGCATGTTCATCAACTTCTTGTTTTAGAAAAGCAATCATTTTCTCTTTGGCTGCGATCGCTTCGTCTATTTTTTTGGATGTTCCGGTTTTATAAGCCCCGATATTAATTAAATCCTCTGCTTCACGGTAGGTAGAGAGCAAGTCCCTAAAGTGATGTGCAGCATAAAGATGATCGGAAGAAACGATATTTGGCATGACACGGCTGACACTCTCTAAAATATTAAGCGCTGGAAATTGCCCTTTATTTGCAAGCTGCCGATCAAGAATAAAATGGCCATCTAATATCCCTCTTACGGTATCAGCGATCGGCTCATTAAAATCATCACCGTCAACGAGGACAGTATAAATCGCAGTTATCGCGCCCAATTTATTCGTTCCGGAACGTTCAAGAAGTTTTGGAAGCAATGAAAAGACAGACGGGGTGTATCCCTTTGTTGTAGGAGGCTCCCCAATCGCTAAACCGATTTCCCGCTGCGCCATTGCAACCCTCGTGACGGAGTCCATCATTAACATGACACTCAAGCCTTGATCTCGAAAATATTCAGCAATCGCTGTCGCGGTCAATGCGCCTTTTATGCGCATTAATGCAGGTTGGTCAGAGGTTGCAGCGATCACAATCGACCGATTTAAGCCTTGTTCACCTAAGTCCTTCTCAACAAATTCCAGCACTTCACGGCCTCTCTCGCCAATAAGTGCAATCACGTTAACATCCGCATTGGAATTTCTTGCGATCATACCCAGCAATGTGCTTTTCCCGACCCCTGATCCGGCAAAAATCCCAATCCTTTGGCCTTTTCCTATCGTTAGCAAGCTATCGATGGCGCGCACTCCGATTTCGATCGGTTGTTGTACGCGGGGGCGAGATAATGGGTTTGGCGGCTCATTATCCGTTGGTACAGGAAACAATCCTCTCATCGGCTCACTTCCATCGAGAGGGTTCCCAATGCCATCCAGAACCGTTCCGATAAGTTCTAGCCCCGCTTTAATATGCAACGGTTTTCCGGTATCTTCAACTAATGTCCCCGGTGAAATATCCGTAACGTTCGTAAACGGCATTAACAAAACATATTCATCGCGAAATCCAACAACCTCCGCTTTCACGACTCTCTTCTTTCGCTTGCCAATGTGTAAAAAACAAACATTGCCAACTGATGTTTCAGGCCCTTTTGACTCAATCATCAATCCGACAACCCTTGTGACTTTCCCAAAACGTTTATACGGATCAACCTGTTCGATTGCATCAATCAATTTACTAAGCATTTTCTAATTCCTCTACGTATTCAATAAGCTGTCGTTTGATTTCTGAAAGCTGGCTGTCAATCGAAGCATTAATCGTTCCAAACGATGTTTCAATTAAGCATCCATTTTCATGTAATTCTTGATCAGGGTAAATGGACAGGTCTGTTGAATCGTTCAATACAGATAGCAGCTCTCTTTTTTGCCGAACCGTTCGTTCATATTTCGTTGGATGGACGATAATTCGGATGTTTTCATGTTCTTTTACTTCCTTTAATACGGTCTTAACTAAGCTTGTCCACTGTTCTGGTTGTTGTTTCAACGTTTCGCCAATTATTTTTTCTGTTATTTGAACGGCGATTTTGACGATTTCAGGTTCGGCTTCTTTTAATTTGTTCAAATAATCCTTTTTTGCTGCATCTACAAGCCGCTGGGCTTCCAAGACAGATTGGCGAATCGACTCTTCTCCGTCCATCCTGCCGTGATCATACCCTTCTTGGTAGCCTTGGAGTCTTGCTTCTTCAAGTGCTTCATTTATTTTATTTTGGAGCGCTTCTTCTTCTTTTTGTAATTGCTGCTTCTTTTTTTGAATCAATTTTTCTGTTTCATTCAGAAGTTTATCCGCTTCTTCTTTCGCTTCCGCAATCATTTCATTAGCTTTTTGCCCACGGAAATCTGTATTCAAATCTTCGTTATTTTCATTATGGCGTGTCTTTATCTGAACAGACCTTTTCAATGCAATCAATTTTGCGTTTTTATCTAAGTCTTCCGTTGTACATTTAATTAAGTTAACCAATGATGTCGTCACCTCCACCGCGTGCAATGACGATTTCTCCAGATTCCTCCAGTCTTCTAATAACAGCTACAATGCGCATTTGTGCTTCTTCTACATCCCTTAGCCGGACAGGGCCCATATATTCAAGCTCATCTTTGTATGTTTCAACCATACGCTGGGACATATTGCTGTAAATGATCTCTTTTACTTCTTCGCTAGCTGCTTTTAAAGACAGTAATAAATCCTCGTTTTCCACATCGCGAATGACGCGCTGAATGGCGCGGTTATCGAGCGTAACAATATCTTCGAATACGAACATTCGCTTCTTAATTTCTTCAGCCAATTCGGGATCTTGAATTTCCAACGCATCAAGAATCGTTTTCTCAGTTGCCCTGTCAACACTATTTAGCACCTCAACAACAGACTCGACTCCACCGGTCTGTGTGTAGTCCTGTGTAACAGTTGTAGACAGCTTCCGTTCAAGAATCTGTTCGACTTCGTTAATAATTTCAGGCGACGTCCGGTCCATCGTTGCCATTCTTTTCGCAATATCCGCTTGCATTTCTTGAGGCAAATCAGAAAGTATTTGCCCTGATACGCCTGGATCAAGATAGGAAAGGATAAGCGCTATTGTCTGCGGGTGTTCATGCTGGATAAAATTCAAAATTTGTGCCGGTTCCGCTTTCCGCGCAAAGTCGAAAGGACGGACTTGAAGCGTTTGGGTCAGCCGGTTGATAATATTCATGGCATCATTTTTGCCTAACGCTTTTTCAAGGACCATTTTCGCGTAAGCGATCCCCCCTTGGGAAATATAATCTTGCGCCAACGCAATTTGGTGGAACTGTTCCAGCACTTCCTCTTTTAATTGTGCATCCACCTTGCGGACGTTCGTAATTTCAAGTGTCATTTTCTCTATTTCTTCTTCGGTCAAATGTTTATACACTTGTGCCGAAACATCTGGTCCTAATGCAATAAGCAAAATAGCCGCTTTTTGTTTTCCGGTTAATTTTCTTGATTTAATAGCCATCTGCTCAACTCCTAATCTTCAGACAACCATGTTCTAAGAAGCTTCGCAAAATCTTCCGGCTTCTCTTTTGCCAGTTTCTCCAATTGTTTCAATCGTTTCCGTTCCCCTGTATTAAAATCTGTCTCAACTTCATCAATCTCTTCCTCCAGCAATGGAATAGCCTTTTCCTGCTCAATCTCTTGTTCTTCGATATCTTCTTCGTTTTTATTTTTACGGAATAATAAAAATGCAAGCACTCCGATAATAAGTAATAGAACAGCACCTACAATATACAACCAAACTGGTATTGTCCTCGTTTCTTCTGGCGTAAGATCAGGTTTTCCGTTGAATGGTTGGGCCGAGACAAAAATCTTGTCGGTAATATCCTCATCTTCCAGAGGCGTGTTTGTATTTTTCGAAATGGTCGTCTTTACGATCGTGCCTAAAATTTCCTCGATATTATTGATCGTTTGCGGGCTTAATGATTGAGGTTCGTTAGGCTCAGGCGGTTCAACCATGACTTGAATGCCTAAATCCTGTATTTTATAAGGACTTTCCACAATTTCTTTGCGAATCCGGTTAAATTCATTGTTTACGCGTTCTTCATCACGTTCATAATCTCCAGACTGGCCATTTGCCAAAGCGGGATACTCTGGAATGTCAGTCTCTCCCGTTCCTGCCACCCCTTCTGCTTGATTGGCATCGCCGGTAAAAGATTCTCTTATCCGTTCAACACTCACTTTAAGGCCTTCCATATTTTCGGGATCAACCGGCTCCACGAGGTTTTCTTCTCTGTTTTCTTGTGTGAAATCGATATCTGCCGTTACAGACGTAACGACTTTTCCTTGGCCAATCAAAGTAGTAAGCATTTGCTGCACTTGCCGCTGCAAATCACGTTCGATATCTTGCTTAATCTTTCTCTGCTGTTCATACAGCGTAAAGCCACTGCTATCCGCATCAGTATTCGAATCATAGTAGTTAAAATACTGGTCCATAATCGCGATATTTTCTTCAGGTAGGTTAGGGACACTTTTGGATACAAGGTTATAAAGGGCATTAATTTCTTTTTGGTTTAATTCTTTTGTTAAATGTAAGACGACGGATGCTGAAGATGTCTGTTCTTCTTGGGAAACCCAAATCGATTCGCCAGGAAGATTTATCATGACGCTGGCATCTTTCACCCCATCAATGTTTTTGATTAAATTTTCTAATTCTGTTTGCATTGCCCCACGTTCCAGAACATTAAATTCGCTATCCGTCATGCCAAAACCAGCATTTTCACTAAAAAATGAATAGTCGATTTTGCCGCTTTTTGGAATTCCTTCAGCTGCAAGTTCAACCTTTAAGCTATTTACTGATTTCTCAGGAACTGAAATGGTTGTTCCATTATTTGAAACGACAGAAGGTATACCGCGGCTGTCTAAACTTTCTTTTATTTGCCCGGCTTCTTCCGATGATAGATTAGAGTATAACGGCGCGTAATCAGGCCTCGAATTAAAAAAAATGATCGTAATCATTAAAGCTAAAACAACGATCGAACTCCCTATCGCTATTATTTTTTGCAATGGGGTTCGCTCTGACCAAAACCCGCGTATTCTTTCTATTAAGCGTATAACTTTTTCTTTCATTTTTTCCCCCGGCTGTGAACATGTTAAGGCAGACATCAAATGCCAAAGCTATACAAGTAGAGTTATAGAGAATGTTCAAAACCCCCATGTCTGATTAGACACCGCAATAAATGAAAATGGGGTTTTGAACACACGCTTATAGCGGCATCCTCATAATTTCTTGGTAAGCTTCAATTGCTTTGTTTCTAATTTCAAGTGCCACTTGCATCGAGACAGATGCTTTTTCCGCCGTAATCATCACGTCATGCAGATTTACCGCTTTGTTTTCGATTAGTTTCTTTGTTTCTTTGTCTGAAGCGGCTTGTGCATCATTCACTTTATTCATTGCATTTGAAAGCATTTGTGAAAATTGTTGCTGGACATCGAATGGCGTTTTTTTAACTTCTATGTTGGCAATTGGTTTTTGGTTGAAGATCAATGGTGTTATTCCGAACTTTTCCATTCTCTACACTCCTTATTTCCCAATCTCAAGCGCTTTTACCAACATCCCTTTTGAAGCATTAAGAGCAGTGATATTTGCTTCATACGAACGAGAAGCGCTCATGATATCGACCATTTCTTTTAATGGATCGACATTTGGAAGGCGCACATATCCGTTTTCGTCTGCATCGGGATGCTCTGGTTGGTACAATGTTTTAAATGGCGTTTGATCATCTACAATGCCGGCGGCCTTCACTCCGTTTCCTATTGTTGAGTTTTTATTATGTATAGCCTGGCGCAAAAAATGGGTAAATTGACTTTCATTCGTTTTTAACGCGACCATTTTTCGGCGATACGGCAGCCATTCCCCGTTGACAAACCTCCCTCTTGTAGTGTCCGCATTCGCGATGTTGGAAGAAGCAATATCCATGCGAAGCCGTTGTACTGTTAACCCAGACGCCGAAGTGTTCATGCTATGAAAAATAGACACTGCTATTTCCCTCCCTTAGCGACATTTTTCAACGAAGAAAATTTACCATTTATTCGTTCAATTAATGCATTGTAATAGATTTGATTTTCAGCGAGCAGCGACATTTCTCTATCAATGTCAACATTGTTGCCATTGTTGTTCATTATCGATTTGTTTTTTGTTGCAACAGTGTATCCGCTGTTTTGTTGGGTGGCAGCGAAATTAAAATGCCGATTATCCGTTCTTTTCGCCTGCAATCCAATTGCCTTTGACAGTTCATCTTTAAAAATAACTTCCTTTGCTTTGTAATGCGGCGTGTCGGCATTTGCGATGTTTTGGGATATTACGTTTTGGCGTACTGATGAAGCGTGGAGCCTTCGTTCCAATGCGGATAATGTCGAATCTGAAAATAGGTCCATCTCACTACAAGTCCTTTCTCGAAAAAAATATTACAAATTAATAACACAAACTCGGCCCATTAACCTATTAAAATTAAAAAAAAAGAAATTTCACATGATCAATGTCACAGTATGACTTATTATACATAAATTCCACATAAAAAAGACATAGGTATTTAAGTCTATTTTTCCAATTATGTCAGATTTTGTCAATTTTTTCACAAAAAAGACACTTTACGATGTAAAGTGTCTTTAAACATGATATGTTTTTATGTTTGTTTATTCGGAACGAAGTTTATCTAATTCAACTAAAAATTTATTGTTTAAAACTTTAATATATGTTCCTTTCATTCCAAGAGATCTCGATTCGATTACACCGGCACTTTCTAGTTTCCTGAGCGCATTTACAATAACAGAACGGGTGATACCGACTCTGTCCGCAATTTTACTTGCAACAAGCAAACCTTCTTTGCCGTCTAATTCTTCAAAAATATGTTCAATAGCTTCTAACTCACTGTAAGATAAAGAACTAATTGCCATTTGAACAACCGCTTTGTTCCGAGCTTCTTCTTCGATTTCTTCAGCTTTTTCGTGAAGGATTTCCATACCTACTACAGTCGCTCCGTATTCAGCAAGTACAAGCTCTTCCTCTGAAAACTCTTTTTCAAATCTTGATAAAATAAGTGTTCCCAATCTTTCTCCGCCCCCAACAATCGGAACAATTGTTGTCAAGCCGGATTTGAAAAGTTCCTTATTATCATCCGGAAAAGCTGTAAGCTCATGATTAATATCCAAATTCGCTGAGGTTACATTGATTGTAAAGAGCTTCTCCGTATACTCAGCCGGAAATTGTTTTTCATCTAAAATCTTTTGCATTTTTTCATTTTGGATTTCTTGGTTCACAGCAATTCCTAAAAGTTTCCCTCTCCGGCTAAGGACGTAAACATTTGCATCAATCACTTCCTTGAGTGTTTCTGCCATTTCTCTAAAGTTTACTGGACCTGCAACTTTTTGTAACATTGAATTAATTTTTCTTGACTTTTCTAAAAGACTCATCTTTTTCCTCCTAATTATAAAATAAATTGACTCAAATCTTTGTTTTTTACGATTGATGATAGTTTTTCTTCCACATACTCAGGTGTGATAACAATTTTCTCCAAGTTAATGTCCGGTGCTTCAAACGAAAGATCCTCAAGTAAACGTTCTAAAATCGTATGCAGCCTTCTGGCTCCAATATTATCCGTTTCTTGATTCACCTCAAAAGCTAAAGAAGCGATTCTTTGAATAGCTTCGTCAGAAAATTCAATTTCTATACCTTCAGTAGCCAATAATGCTGAATATTGTTTAATTAACGCATTATCTGGCTCAGTTAAAATTTGAACGAAATTCTCCACACTTAATTTTTCAAGCTCAACGCGGATCGGAAAACGGCCTTGCAATTCAGGAATAAGATCTGATGGTTTCGCGATATGAAACGCACCTGCGGAAATAAATAAAATATGATCAGTCTTTATCGGGCCATATTTTGTCATCACTGTTGAACCTTCGACAATTGGCAATATATCACGCTGAACCCCTTCTCTTGAAACGTCAGCAGACTGTTGGCTTTTTCCTGCAATTTTGTCAATTTCATCGATAAAGATAATCCCTGAGTTTTCCGCCCTTGAAACAGCTTCTTGGGAAACTTCATCCATGTCGATAAGCTTTGCAGCTTCATCCTGAATCAAAAGTTTCCTTGCTTCTGAAACCGGAAGTTTTCTCTTTTTTGTTTTTTTAGGGATAATTTGGCTAAAGAGGTCTTGCATATTGACTCCCATTTGCTCCATTCCGGCTCCCTGGAATAAATCCACCATTTGATTGGCCTGTTCAGTAACTTCTACTGTAATGATTCGATCTTCCAGTTCCCCAAGTGCCAACTGGTGGGCAATTTGTCTTTTGCGCTGATGGATGCTTTGCTCTTCTGAGCTGTCTTGCACATCTTCTTGGTTCGAACCATTTCCGCCAAAGAACATTTCTAGTGGATTTTTGTATTGTGATGATTGCTTCCTTTTCGAGGGCACAAGCAGGTCAACAATTCTTTTATCGGCATTTTCTCTCGCTTTGTCCTTCACTTGATTCATTTTTTCTTCTTTAATTAACCGGACGGAAATTTCAACTAAGTCTCTTACCATAGACTCAACGTCTCTTCCAACGTAGCCTACCTCGGTGAATTTCGTCGCTTCCACCTTTACGAATGGTGCATTAACAAGCTTGGCAAGCCTTCGGGCAATTTCCGTTTTTCCGACACCAGTCGGACCGATCATTAAAATATTTTTAGGCACAATTTCATCCTTCAACTGATCATCAAGCAAATTTCGCCTGTAACGATTCCTTAACGCAACAGCCACCGCTTTTTTCGCTTGTTTTTGTCCAACGATATACTGATCAAGCTTATCAACAATCTCTCTAGGTGTTAAGTGGGCATTCATTCGAAACCCTCCATTCAAATTAAGAAGTTGTTACATGCTCCCTTTGAAAAGAAACATTTAAAGTTCCTCAATAATGATTTGATCATTTGTATAGACACAAATTTCGCCGGCGATTTTAAGTGCGGCTTCGGCAATTTCTTTCGCGGAGAGCCCGCTGGCATGTTCTTTTAACGCTTTTCCTGCAGCAAGCGCATAATTGCCTCCAGAACCAATCGCAAGGATACCGTCGTCGGGCTCAATCACTTCCCCTGTGCCAGAAATAAGCAGCATATTCGATTCATTCATTACAATCAGCATGGCTTCTAGTTTTCTAAGTACCTTATCACTACGCCATTCCTTCGCTAGTTCGACTGCTGAACGCAGTAAATTCCCGTTATATTCTTCCAGCTTGCCTTCAAATTTTTCAAAGAGTGTGAATGCGTCGGCAACAGAGCCCGCAAATCCGGCGATTACTTTTCCGTTATGAAGCCTGCGTACTTTTTTTGCCGTATGTTTCATGACGACAGCATTTCCAAATGTAACCTGGCCATCGCCTGACATTGCCGACGAACCATTATGCTGTATAGCAAAAATTGTCGTTGCATGAAAAGACTCGTTCAACATTATCCCTCCATTCAAAAGAGAATTTCCTTGCCAATATTAGAGTTATGCGCGGGGATGATGATTCAAATACGTGTTTCTTAAACTTTCTTTCGTTACATGTGTATAAATCTGTGTAGTGGATAATTGGGCATGGCCCAATAATTCCTGTACAGAACGGAGATCGGCGCCTTGATTAAGCATATGTGTTGCGAACGTATGCCGAATTGCATGAGGGCTAATATTTTTATGCAAGCTCGCCTGCTCGACAATTTTGTTCAAGATTGTCCGCACACTTCTGTCCGAAAGCCTCGTTCCTCTATAGTTAAGAAACAAAGCATCTGTTTCTTCTGAACTTTTACCGGCTAGCTTTTTTCTGCCATCTTGAATGTATCTTTCCAATGCATCCATTGCATACGAGCCAATTGGGACATATCGTTCCTTACGGCCTTTTCCGTACACAAGCAACATACCCAGCGAAAAATCAATGTCTGTTTGATTTAATGAACAGCATTCACTAACCCTTATCCCAGTTGCATAAAGCAGTTCCAATATCGCTTGATTCCGTTGACCAAGAGGTGTTGTGATATCTAAAACGCCAAACAAAGCGGCTACCTCTTCTTCGTATAAAAAATTCGGTAGCCGGTGCTCTTTTTTCGGTAAGGAAGCCGCTTGAAATGGATTGTGGCTTACAATTTCTTCCCTTAGTAAAAAACGATAAAAACTTCGTAATGAAGAAATCATTCTTGCAACCGTATTTCGTGCAAGACCTCTATCGTGCAATTCCGTTAAAAACAATCGTACATCAGCGTAATTTACAGACGAAAAGTCTTCAATTCCTTCTTTTTCTAAAAAAAGAGTGAATTTAGCAAGATCTCGTTTGTAATTCGCAATTGTATACATTGAATAATTTTTTTCTAATTCAAGATACGACAAAAACGACTGCAAGCTACCTGTTTGCATACATTCACCTCAAAAAGCTATTAAATCGTAACATATAACTATGCTGAATACAAGGGACTGTCACAATTTAGACACAAAATTCTGAATTGTTTTCAATGCTCGTTCAGCGATTTTTTTATTTCTTTCCTGCTTATTTTTCACTTGACCTAATGGGGTAAATAATCCAAAGTTAATATTCATCGGTTGGAAATTGTTCGGATTTGCCGACGTAATATAATGGGCCAAACTTCCAAGCGCTGTTTCTTCAGGAAAAACGAGCGGTTTTTCACCTTTTGCTAATTTTGCAGCATTGATGCCTGCGATCAAGCCAGATGCCGCTGACTCCACATAACCTTCTACCCCCGTCATTTGCCCGGCAAAAAACAAGTCTTCGCGCTGAATGTATTGATAAGTCGATTTTAACAATTTTGGCGAATTAATAAAAGTATTCCGATGCATGACGCCATAACGGACAATTTCAGCGTTTTCCAATCCTGGAATCATCTGAATCACTTCTTTTTGCGGGCCCCATTTCAAATGTGTCTGAAACCCGACAATATTATAAAGCGTTGCCGAACTATTGTCCTGCCTTAACTGAACGACAGCGAAAGGCCGCTTATTCGTTTTCGGATCTTCAAGGCCGACAGGTTTCATCGGGCCAAATAGGAGTGTTTTTTTACCTCTCTTCGCAAGGACTTCGATTGGCATACAGCTTTCAAAAAATATTTCTTTCTCAAACTCACGCAAAGGAACCGTTTCACTTGAAACAAGGACATCATAAAAATGGTTAAATTCTTCTTCTGTCATCGGGCAATTCACATAAGCGGCCTCACCTTTATCATAGCGCGATTTTAAATATACCTTTTTAAAGTCAATGCTGTCCGCTTCGATAATCGGTGCTGCTGCATCATAGAAGTACAAGTATTCCTCTCCGGTTAAACGTTTAAGTTGCTGCGACAGCGTTTGAGATGTCAACGGCCCGGTAGCTATGATTGTTGGGCTATCAGGAATACTCGTAACTTCTTCATGAGAAACCGTGACGTTTTCATGATTTTTCACTTTTTCCGTTACCAAAGCAGCGAACTCGTGGCGATCAACTGCAAGTGCCCCTCCTGCCGGAACCGAGCACTTGTCAGCGGAAGAAACGATAACTGAATCGAGCTTACGCATTTCTTCCTTAAGGACACCGACAGCATTCGTTAAACTATTCGCCCGCAATGAATTGCTGCAGACAAGTTCAGCAAATTGATCCGTATGATGTGCGGGCGTTTGTTTTTGTGGACGCATCTCGTATAAGTTCACTTTTATGCCGCGCTTTGCGAGCTGCCAAGCAGCTTCGCTTCCAGCAAGACCAGCGCCGATAACATTTACTTCAGCTATTGTCATGACGAGACAACTCCTTTTCTACCCCTCTTCTGCATAATCACATGATGAACATACGACTTGTGTTTTCTTTTTTGTCTTTTTTTCAACAAGCATGCCGTTGCATTTCGGGCATTTTCGATTAATTGGTTTGTCCCATGAAAGAAATTCGCATTCAGGGTACCTGTCACACCCGTAAAAAATCCGGCCCTTTTTACTTTTTCTCTCAACGATATTGCCTTTTTGACAGCTTGGGCATTTTACGCCGATATCTTTTAAGATTGGCTTTGTATTTCTGCACTCGGGAAAATTGGAACAAGCCATAAATTTACCGAAACGGCCGATTTTGATCACCATTTCATGGCCGCATTTCTCACAATTTTCTCCGGCGGGTTCATCTTTTATTTCTACTTCCTTCATTTGTTCTTCGGCTTTTTTCAAGCTTTTTTCGAAGCCCTCATAAAAGTCATCGATGATTTTTATCCAATTCTGCTTCCCTTCTTCAATGGCGTCTAGATCGTTTTCCATTTTCGCCGTAAAATCAACATCTACGATTTCGCTGAAAAATTCTGTAATGAGCTCAAGCACAATTGTTCCGAGTTCCGTTGGGACAAATTTGCGTTCTTCAAGCTTCACGTAGCCACGTTTTTGGATGGTATCAAGGGTTGGCGCATACGTTGATGGGCGCCCAATGCCTAATTCTTCCATCGTTTTTACAAGGCGTGCTTCCGTATAGCGCGGCGGCGGCTGGGTAAAGTGTTGGCTTGGTTCGATGCTTTCGGCCTTTACTTCACTATTTTCTTTTAAATCAGGAAGAAGTGCATTTTCTTCCGCTTTGTTATCGTCTGTCCCTTCAACATAAACTTTCATAAACCCCGGAAATTTAATCGCTGAACCAGTTGCACGAAAGACAACACCATTATTGTTTAAATCAACGCTCATCGTATCCATGACAGCAGGGGCCATTTGGCTTGCAACAAGGCGTTCCCAAATCAGTTTATAAAGGCGGTAATGGTCTCTGCTTAAATACTTTTTCATCTCTTTCGGTTCTCTGAAAGAAGATGTTGGACGGATCGCTTCATGGGCGTCCTGTGTATTTTTTGTTTGCTTCGCCGTTCTTTTTTTGTTTGGCAAATAATTTTTGCCGAAGTTTTGTTCAATATATTTTTGTGTCTCTTCTACTGCTGTATCAGATATTCTTGTTGAATCTGTACGCATATACGTGATTAAACCAATGGTTTCTTTGCCTATTTCAATTCCTTCATATAATTGCTGTGCAATCATCATCGTTTTTCTCGCACGAAAATTCAACTTTCTCGCAGCTTCCTGCTGCAAGGATGATGTTGTGAAAGGCAAGGCCGGGTTTCGCCTTCTCTCTTTCTTTTGGACAGATGCAACGGTAAATGTATCACCTTTTATTTGTCCGAGAATTTGATTTACTTCTTGTTCGTTTTTCAATTCCATCTTTTTGTTGTCTTTTCCATAAAAGAAAGCCTCAAACGTCTCTCCTTTTTCGTTGAAGAGCGACTTAATTTTCCAATATTCTTCCGGTTTGAATTGCTGAATTTCTTGTTCACGCTCAACAATTAAACGCAGTGCAACAGATTGAACTCTTCCTGCACTTAGTCCCTTTTTAACTTTCTTCCATAGAATAGGGCTTATTTTATAGCCTACCAGCCTGTCAAGTATTCTCCGCGCTTGCTGTGCATCAACAAGATGCATATTAATTGGGCGCGGATGTTTAAACGCGTCTTTAATGGCGTCCTTTGTAATTTCGTTGAATACGACCCGGCAATCCGAATCTTGATCAATGTTTAAGCTGTGGGCTAAATGCCATGCAATGGCTTCGCCTTCACGGTCAGGGTCAGCTGCAAGATAAACTTTTTTAACTTTCTTTGCAGCATCCTTTAATTCTTTTAAAATCGGGCCTTTCCCACGAATTGTAATGTATTTAGGTTGAAAGTGTTGTTCGACATCAACACCGATTTGACTTCTTGGCAAATCACGTACATGTCCCATTGATGCTTTGACTTCATATTTTTTTCCTAAATATTTTTTTATCGTTTTCGCTTTTGCGGGAGACTCAACGATTACTAAGTAATCTTCCATGCTAAAGCTTCTCCCCCCTCACAGGAATTTTAAAATCTTCCCTATTATTAAATACTCGTTCATCTTTTGTCAAATAGTCCGTACTAATTTTTTTCAATAAAGAGCTCATTTTCAATATCTTGTGAACATAATACCATTTTTGCTCCTTGTTGAATTAAGTTGTTCGTTCCCTTACTATTTGGGTTTAATACGGAACCTGGAATCGCAAATACTTCCCTTCCTTGTTCAAGCGCTTGATCCGCTGTAATGAGTGATCCGCTTTTTTCTTTCGCCTCTACGACAAGCGTTCCTCTTGTAAGGCCGCTGATGATTCGATTGCGGAGTGGGAACTGCCATTTAGCCGGAGGTTGCAACGGCAAAAATTCTGATAGCAACAACCCGTTATTCGCTATCGTTTCCGCAAGCTTTTTATGTTCTTTTGGATAAATGGATTGAAGGCCTGAACCTAAAACTGCAATCGTGCTTCCGTTTTCATTCAATGCAAGCTGGTGGCTAAGTGCGTCAATGCCATACGCAAGGCCACTAACGATGCACCAATCATTTCTAATTAAAGGGTACAGGATTTGTTTCATAATAGGGAGGGCTTGTTTTGTAGGATATCTTGTCCCGACAACTGCGAGAGATTTTTCTTTGTGAAGCAAGGAGAGATCGCCTTTGTAAAATAGAATCCAAGGGGGGTCAAAAATATGTCTGAGCTGGTGAGGATATTCTTTGTCAAGGCGGGTAATAAATTGAAAGGAGCCGTGTTCAGTGCGGAATAGTTCATCAATTGATTTGTTAAGATCTTGATGGAAAACGTCAGCTTGCTTTTCGTTCATTTGATAATAAAATTTAAGATCATTTTTCGACATATTGTAAACTTCTTTAAATGTTGGATCATGGGCAAACATTTTGTCGATTGTTTTTAGCCCCATTCCCCTACAGCTGTATATATGCAACAAGCGCATTTTTCTTTCAGTAAACAGATGCAAATCGCTTCATCCCCTCATTTCATCATTCTTCGCTTTTTCTAGATTTAACAAAACGCTGACGCGTCATTGTTCGGAGGCCAATTTGTGAAAGAGCATATTTCTTTTAAAAAAATAGCCCCTGTGAAGGAGCTATTCTAGTTGCCGCCGCAATTAAGCTTTATGGGTAATGCATTTCTCTAGAAGATTATTTTCTTTCAGTACTGAGATTAATGTTTCACCCATGACAGCAGGTGTTTCTGCCACTTTAATGCCGCATTCATTCATTTTACTGATTTTTTCAGCTGCCGTTCCTTTTCCTCCGGAAATAATCGCGCCAGCATGTCCCATACGCTTTCCTGGAGGGGCTGTTTGGCCGCCAATAAATCCGACGACTGGCTTTGTCATATTCGCCTTAACCCACTCCGCAGCTTCTTCTTCAGCCGTTCCTCCGATTTCACCAATCATAATCACAGCGTATGTATCTTCATCTTCGTTAAACGCCTTTAACACATCGATGAAATCCGTTCCATTTACTGGATCGCCACCAATGCCGACAGCCGTTGATTGTCCGATTCCGGCTTCAGATAATTGATGGACTGCTTCGTACGTTAATGTTCCGGAACGCGAAACAACACCTACATGGCCTTTTTTGTGAATATAGCCTGGCATAATACCGATTTTGCACTCTTCAGGTGTAATGACACCAGGGCAGTTTGGCCCGACTAAACGTGTTTTTCTGCCTTGCAAGTAACGTTTTACTTTTACCATATCAAGAACAGGGATATGTTCTGTAATACAGATAACAAGATCAATGTCAGAATCTGCCGCTTCTATAATCGCATCTGCGGCAAAAGGAGCCGGAACATAAATAACCGAAGCATTTGCGCCAGTTTCCTTCACTGCTTCTTCAACAGTATTGAATACCGGTACACCTTCGACTTCTGTACCGCCCTTGCCTGGGGTAACTCCGCCTACAATTTTTGTACCATATTCGAGCATTTGCTTCGTATGAAACAATGCTGTAGAACCGGTAATTCCTTGAACAATTACTTTCGTATCTTTATTTATAAAAACACTCATCTTCGCAATCCCGCCTTTCTATTTTACTAACTCAACAATTTTTTGTGCGCCGTCAGCCATAGACTCAGCAGCCGTAATGTTTAAGCCAGACTCCTGTAAAATGCGTTTCCCTGCATCCACATTCGTACCTTCCAAACGAACAACCAGCGGAATCTCTAACCCCACTTGTTTTGATGCTTCTACAACACCTTCTGCAATGACGTCACATTTCATAATGCCGCCAAAAATATTAACGTAGATGCCTTTTACATTCGGATCAGAAAGAATAATTTTGAACGCTTCTGTTACTTTCTCAGCTGTTGCGCCTCCCCCAACATCAAGGAAGTTTGCGGGATCGCCGTTGTAATGTTTAATAATGTCCATCGTCGCCATTGCGAGGCCGGCGCCATTAACCATACAGCCAATATTTCCATCCAGCGCAATATAGCTCAAGTCATATTTTGAAGCTTCGATTTCTTTCGGATCTTCTTCGTCGAAATCGCGCAATTCTTGAATATCTTTATGACGGTAAAGCGCATTGGAATCGAAATTTAGTTTTGCATCAAGGGCAACCACGTTTCCATCACCTGTTACGACAAGCGGGTTAATTTCAGCGATTGAACAGTCTTTCTCAATGAAAACTTGATAAAGGCCAAGCATAAATTTCGCAGCCTTGTTCACAAGTTCATTAGGAATATTGATATTAAAAGCTAATCTGCGCGCTTGGAAACCTTGCAAACCAATGGCAGGATCGATCACTTCTTTGAATATTTTCTCGGGCGTTTCTTCTGCGACTTGTTCGATCTCTGTGCCGCCTTCTTCAGATGCCATCATAACGACGCGATCTGTTGCACGGTCGATAACAAGACCGACATAGTATTCTTTTTTAATGTCGATGCCTTCTTCGATCAAAAGGCGTTTCACTTCTTTACCTTCAGGGCCTGTTTGGTGTGTAACAAGTGTTTTCCCGAGTAGCTCATCAGCATATGTACGAACTTCATCAAGGTTTTTGGCGATCTTTACGCCTCCAGCCTTACCGCGGCCACCTGCATGGATTTGAGCCTTAACCACGTAAACATTTGAGTTTAAGCTTTTAGCAGCTTCCACCGCTTCATCGGCAGAAAATGCGACTTTGCCGTTAGAAACGGAAACGCCGTATTGCCGCAAGATTTCTTTACCCTGATATTCATGGATATTCATCTCTATTATCCTCCCATTCAATCTATTGTTTCAGTTCCCATTGATATTGTATATAAAGATCCTTTGCATTGTCCACCGTAACATTTATTTATGATCATCACGATCTTTATGATTTTCCTTTTTTTCCTTCTCTTCTTGCGCCTTTTTCAGTAAATGAAAGATTAAAAAATCTCTTTCAGTCATTGTTTGAAATACGCCGAACTCTTCCGCAATTTCTTCTTCGTTAGTAAAGATAGATGACATATTTTCACTTTCATTATTTTTGTTATCCAAAGAAAAAACCTCCTTTTAAATGGGTAGTCGTTTTATTATTGCCCGCAAAGAGGTTCTTCTTGCAGATTAATCGGTTTCTTTCTCCAATTTGTAAATAAAAGCAAATATTTCCGCTACAGCCTTGTACAAGTCTTCAGGGATGGTTTCATTTATTTCAAGTTCATGCAATAGTTGAACGAGGGTGGGATCCTGTTGAATTGGAATGTGATTGGATTCAGCCATCTCTATGATTTTTTCAGCTATTTCTCCGCTGCCTTTCGCTATAAGCTTTGGCGCCGCATGATCGGATGAATCGTAAGATAGAGCCGCTGCTTTTTTTCTGTAGTTGTTTTTACTCATATCTTTACATCGACTCCTTGAAAACCGCCGGCGTGTTCACTATACATATTGTCAAAGGACTGCTGTTTTACTGTCTGTTTCATCCACTTGACTGATGTTAGGTTGTATCCTGCTTGATCAAGTCTTGTTTTTAACGATCGTTCGAGTGGCTTTAATTTTGTTACGGGATACTCATTTTCATTGTAAATAGAAAGGGAAATGATCCGGTTTTGAATGTGGACATCAACAACGATTTCGTTTAATTTTTCCAAATTTAAATAAAATAAAATTCGGCAGAAATCCGGATCGATCTGTCCTTTTTTCTGTTTTCCTTGAAAGTGAACAATCGAATCAGGTTTTCCGAACTGATTAAGGATAGGAAGCTGAAAAAACAACTGCACCATTGAATCATTATTTTTAAAAAGCAACTGCTGTCCTGTAATTCTTTGGACTGTTTCTTGTATTAATGTTTTTATTTCCGTAGGAATGTCTTCTTTAAGTAGAGAGAGTAATGTAGGTTTTATTGTCATTAATTGATTTTTAAATTCATCGATCGGAACATGCCCTTTTAAAAATTTTGTAAGATTTTTTTCATAGTGAAATCCTAAGATGTCCAGTATTGTTTTAAGGGGAAAATGTTTCTCCCAGTCGTTTTCATTAGATGCTAAGCTTGTTCCTCCACCGCTTTTCATCCAATGTAGCTGGTCTATCATCTTCAATAGATTGTCATTTAAATGCACTGCTGATGGGGACAAATTTGGCGTTTTATTCAACGAATTTACGATTTGTTGTAACTGGCTTACGAACGGCTTATTCGATGTCAAACTGTTCAAAGCATCGAAAATCGACTGGCGAAATGGCAAATTCCGATCAACCATTAATTTAAGAACAGCCACATTTTGACTGATGTTTTCATTCTTCAACAGGGACACCGCTTTTTGCAAAAATGATTTTGAAAAAGGGAGCCCTTCATTTTTTAAAAAAGAAAGGATTGCTTTATGCTTAGCTGTTGAAGGAAGGCCAAGTTGCTTTAGCAGCAATTCAAATGATTTGTCATTCGACTGACTTTCCTTATTGGATTCAAACGGGGCAATCACTTTCAAGACCGGGGTAGATTCACTTTGTTCAACTTGAAACCAATAATGATGCTCGGCTTGAAGCGGCGCCTCCAGCTTTGCGATGATTTGCTTGCCCGAAAGTTCAACATGCGCCATATTATTCGGCATGAGTTTTCGTACGTGGCCGTGAAAGATTTGTCCTTCTCGAATAGAAGGGATTTGTTTATGGAGTGGAACGATCTTATGTAATTTAACAAGTGATTGGATGAAGTTCATGCCATTCTCCCATTACCCTTTCATTGTGTCCGCTACCGGAGAAAATGAAAGGCGGTGTTCACTCGTTGCTCCGTAGTTCTTTAGTGCATAAAGGTGTTCTTTCGTTCCATAGCCAACGTTTCGGTCAAAGCCATATTGAGGAAACGATTGTGCAAGTTCCGCCATCATGCGATCCCTCGTAACTTTCGCAATAATGGATGCCGCGGCAATCGAGACGCTTTTCTTGTCCCCTTCAATGATGGACGTTTGAGAAATGGAAATCGGCAGTTGCATCGCGTCGACTAAAACGTGGTCAATGTTTGGTGAGCAGGCTTTAATCGCTTTCACCATGGCCATTTTTGTCGCAATATAAATGTTGTGCCGATCGATTTCATGAGGGGAAGCAGTCCCAATGCCGACAATTGCTTTTTCGTGGATCCTTTCGAACAATTCCATTCTTTTTTTCTTGTTTACCTGCTTGGAGTCGTATAATCCAAGAATTGGTTCGTCAGGTAAAATGACTGCGGCCGCAACAACAGAACCAGCAAGCGAGCCTCTGCCAACTTCATCAACACCGGCAATAAATTTTTTCCCTTTCATTTTTTGAGCCGTTTCATACCGGGACATTTGTTCATATTGTTCAATAAGCCTTTTTTGTTCTTCTTGCTCCTTTTCAACCTTTGCCAAAAGGCGCTGCACTCCTTTGCGTTCGTCTTTCCGCAGCTGTTCAAGCAACTCTTCAGTTATTGAAGCATTCCGAACGTATTCTTCAATCTTTTGTATTGGCATGTTTGAAAACATAAAAGTCACCTGGTCTTTCAAGTGTGATTTTTCCGAGCTTTTCCGTGCGATATTCACGCAGGAGCATTTCTGCACAGCGATCATAATCAATCATGCCGCCGCTCATAAGAAATCCCCTTTTCTTGGCGATTGCTTCTAAGAGATCAAGTGGGTTTTCATGCAATTCGTCTAAGTGGTAACGATGAAGCAAATTCTCGGGATAATTTTCCCGAAGATACGTTAATAAAAACAGTGCCAATTCCTGAAAATCGAGAAGCTCGTCTTTAATAGCCCCTGTCACAGCTAAACGCAAGCCTGTTACGGGTTCTTCAAATTTTGGCCATAAAATGCCTGGGGTATCCAATAGCTCAAGCGCTTTGCCAACTTTAATCCACTGCTGCTGTTTGGTTATGCCTGGCCGATCGCCTGTTTTCGCTATTTTTTTATTTGCAAGCCGGTTAATCAATGTTGACTTCCCAACGTTCGGTATTCCTACAATCAACCCTCTTATCGCACGGGGATTCATTCCCTTTGCTCTCATTTTATCAAGCTTTTCCTTTAACAGTTGCTGGGCTGCTGTTGTTATCGATTGGACACCTGTCCCTTTTTGCGAATTAAGCGGAATTGCAGAAATAGAGATACTGGAAAAAAAATCCTGCCATTCTTTCGTCATTTTCGGATCTGCCATATCGCTTTTGTTTAATAGAAGCAACCTGGGCTTGTCTCCTATGATTTCGTCAATCATTGGGTTTCTAGAAGACATTGGAATCCGAGCGTCAACAAGTTCAAAGACGGCATCAATCATTTTTAATTTCTCAGTCATTTCCCTTTTCGCTTTGGCCATATGGCCTGGATACCATTGAATTGTCACAGCTTCACATCCCTTTATCACGGTGCAATGCAAGAAAGTAATACCCATCAATTTAAAAAGATAGCTTACCAACATCAATAGATGATACAAAAAAAGGAGCTTGACTTATACAAGACTCCTTTAAAAGTTATATCATTATTTAACCGGTTATTCAAAATGGCCTTCTTTAAGACTTTATGATTAACGAATTTCTTTAATACGTGCAGCTTTACCGCGCAGGTTACGCAAGTAATAAAGTTTCGCACGACGTACTTTACCGCGGCGTACAACTTCTAAATTGGCAATCTTCGGAGAATGAACAGGGAATGTCCTTTCAACTCCAACGCCATAAGAAATTTTTCTAACAGTAAACGTCTCGCTGATTCCGCTTCCACGGCGTTTAATGACCACACCTTCGAAAATCTGGATACGTTCACGGGTTCCTTCAATAACCTTCACGTGAACTTTCACAGTGTCACCAGGTCGAAAATTAGGAAGATCCGTTTTTAGTTGTTCTTTCGTAATTTCAGCAATTTTATCGCTCATGACATACGCCCTCCTTCCACACAGATGTTCTTGTCATTCCTTCATTAAATCACAGCGGAACATCGTACTCACACATCCACCATCATAGCATATGGAAAACTAAGCCGCAAGAAAGTTTATGATTTTTCTTGTTTGAGTTTCGATAAAAAAAGCTTGTCCTCTTCTGTCAAAAGATTTTCTTTTAACAAGTCTGGACGCCGCTCGATGGTTCGCCTTAACGATTCTTTTCGTCTCCATTCTCCGATCTTTTTATGATCGCCTGAGAGAAGCACTTCTGGAACCTTCATTCCACGAAAATCTTGAGGCCTCGTGTAATGTGGATGCTCAAGCAACCCTGTGCTGTAAGAATCTTGTTGGTGCGAAGCCTGATTGCCGAGAACACCGGGGATAAGCCTTGCAACACTATCGATGATTACCATACTTGCCAATTCCCCGCCCGTTAAAATAAAGTCGCCGATTGATAATTCGTCTGTTGCAAGATGGGTGCGAATTCTTTCATCATAGCCCTCATAGTGTCCACAAATAAAGATTAAATGTTTTTCTTCGGAAAGTTCTTCCGCCTTTTTTTGCGTAAATGGCTCGCCTTGGGGACACATAAGCAGAATTCTCGGTTTCGTCTTACTCGTTCTCACCACCGCTTCTACTGCATCGAAAATAGGCTGGGGGGATAACACCATACCGGCACCGCCACCATAAGGATAATCGTCCACCTTATGGTGTTTATTCAATGAATAATCGCGATAATTAACAAGATTAAAGCGAAGCAAAGACTTTTCTTGCGCTTTTTTTAAGATTGATTCATTAAAAACTCCTTCAAACATGCGGGGAAACAAGGTCAAAATATCAATTTTCATTCAATCAGCCCTTCAAGCAAATGAATGGTAATTTTTTTTTCAGGGATATCAACGTTTTTTACCACAGATTCAATATAAGGAATATAAACAAGTTTTTTATCGGCATCTTTTCGCACAGCCCAAACATCATTGGCGCCTGGCGATAGAATCTCTTCCACTACGCCAATCTTCTCGCCATTTTCCGAAAACACTTCACAGCCAATAATTTCATAGTAATAAAATTCATTCTCGTTAAGTTCTTCCTCACCCAATTGATCTTCAGAAATTTTTAACGTTCCACCTTTTAACGGCTCGACTTCACTCACATTGCTATATCCTTCAAAGCTTAATAAATCAAAATTTTTATGTTTTCGGTGTGTTCGAATGGTTAATGGCTTTTCATTCGCATGATTTTCCGAAAAAAAAGTAAGCGTATTTCCAATCTGATAGCGCAAATCCGGAAAATCCGTCGTCGAAATGACTCTCACTTCACCTTTTAAGCCATGTGTATTCACAATCTTTCCAACATTAAACCATCGCATAAAAACCTCCGAGAATGAGAATTTTTTTACGGTCGGATCTCCAAAACCACACCGTCTTTTACGACGATTTCGGCAGGCCGGGACGATTGTTTCCAATTGTCGCCAACTTTTAATTCGGATATGGTTTCAATTTCTTTTTCAACCACTTCTGTTCCCAACGGGAGTATTTTTAATTGTTCCATTTGAAAGTCAATTGACCGAACTTTTTCTTTTCTTCTATCAATTTCCTCATTAAACCGGGCTGCAATCGATGAATGGTTTTTCTTATCTTGATTTTTCAATGCTTTTCTTCTTTCAAAATCAAGTTGTTCACATTCTGTAACGTATCTATTTTTTTCTTCAGTAAACACTTTTAGAAACTCCGCTTTACTCGTTTCCGTTAAAACTTGCTTCACAATGGCACGTTTGATGACTTTCATCAAAGCCACCCCCAGTGAAATGATTAAAAAAAGGGAGGGATTCCCCTCACCTTATCAAATGCGCCTTGGCGTATTTGCACCCAGATTTTATCGAGCGCTCCGGCCTACAGGATGTAGGTCAGTTCGACGTTGCAACAGGACGTTGCGTTCGTAGTCGAACTTCCTTAATTTCTCTGAAAATCTGTGGCATCCGCCGGAGGCTTTAACTTTATTCAGCTGGGATTTGAACCCCATTAAATGGAATACCGATATGCATTTATATCACCACTTAGAGAAGTAGGAGACTTCTGCTGAATGAAGTTAAACAATTTCTAAATGAATGCGTTCATTTCGGTTCGCTCCTGCCGCATTGACGACTGATCGAATCGACTTCGCAGTTCTACCATGTTTACCAATTACTTTACCCATGTCATTTTTATGAACGGACAATGAATACGTAACAAGCCCTTCATTCATTGATTTTGTAACAACAACTTCATCAGGATAATCTACGAGTGGCTTAACAATCGTTTCGATTAATTCGGTCATCGGTCATGAGCCTCCCACACGTAAGGTTGTTCAAAAAGTCTGGCTGTCCTCCTTTTTGAACTTATAATAAAAAGGTTGTTTATTACTTTGCATGTTTTGTGTTGTGAAGCTTTTCCATTAAACCAGCTTTAGAAAATAGATTGCGGACTGTATCAGAAGGCTTTGCGCCTTTAAGCATCCATTGCAATGCTTTTTCTTCGTCAATTTTAACTTCAACAGGGCTTTTTACCGGATTGTAGTAGCCAATTTCCTCTATAAAACGTCCGTCTCTAGGGGAACGTGAATCTGCAACAACCAAACGATAAAAAGGAGCTTTTTTTGCACCTATACGTTTTAAACGAATTTTAACTGCCATCATTCTCACCTCCAAAACTTATTATAATATCATAAACCCCTACATTTGTAAAGGGAAAGAATAAATTGAATTTACATAAATGGGAATGGAAAATTCCCTTTTTTCTTTCCTTTTCCTTTTTGCATGCCTGTCATTTGTTTCATCATTTTTCTCATTTCATCAAATTGTTTAATCAACCGGTTTACCTCTTGAATCGTCGTTCCGCTGCCTTTCGCAATCCGCTTTCTCCGACTCGCGTTAATGATTTCAGGTGATTCCTTTTCCTTCGGTGTCATCGATTGAATAATCGCTTCAACGTGAACAAGCTGCTTTTCATCAATTTGTACATTTTTGAGCCCTTTCATCTTATTTGCACCTGGAAGCATGCCAATTAGTTCATCCAAGGGACCCATCTTTCTTACATTGCCAAGCTGCTCTAGGAAATCGTCAAATGTAAAAGAAGCTGTGCGCATCTTTTTCTCAAGTTCTTTTGCTTTGTTTTCATCGATGTTTGTTTGTGCTTTTTCGATTAATGTTAAGACATCGCCCATTCCTAAAATACGCGAAGCCATTCTTTCGGGGTGGAAAGGCTCCAAAGCATCCATTTTTTCGCCCATCCCGACAAACTTAATCGGCTTGTCTGTTACCTCTCGAATGGAAAGCGCCGCACCGCCTCGTGTATCACCATCCAATTTCGTTAAAATGACACCGGTAATGTCAAGCTGTTCATTAAAATTATCAGCAACATTTACTGCATCTTGCCCTGTCATGGCATCAACAACGAGATAGATTTCATCCGGCTTTACCGCTTCCTTCACATCAACAAGCTCCTGCATCAATTCCTCGTCAATATGGAGTCGTCCAGCGGTATCAATGAGAACATAATCTTGGTGTTCCTCTTTCGCCTTTTCAATGGCCTGTTTCGCAATTTCAACCGGGCTCACTTTATCCCCAAGCGAAAACACTGGCAAACTTAATTGTTTGCCCAATGTTTGAAGTTGGTTAATCGCTGCAGGGCGGTAAATATCTGCCGCTACGAGCAAGGGCTTGCGATTTAATTGTTTCCGTAAATGATTCGCCAATTTCCCAGTGGTTGTCGTTTTACCCGCCCCTTGAAGGCCGACCATCATAATCACTGTCGGCGGCTTCGATGCCACTGCAATTTTGCTCTGTTCCCCGCCCATTAATTGCTTTAATTCATCGTGGACGATTTTAACGACTTGCTGCCCTGGCGTTAAACTTTGTAAAATTTCTTGGCCGATCGCCCGTTCTTTCACACGCTTAATAAAATCTTTTACGACTTTAAAGTTAACATCGGCTTCAAGCAATGCAAGCCTGATTTCACGCATCATTTCGTTAACATCAGCTTCAGTCAATTTGCCCTTGCCGCGTATTTTTTGCAGTGTGCTTTGCAGCCGGTCGGCTAATCCTTCAAATGCCATAAGCGATGCCGCCCCCTAATCCAGTTTTTCAAGTTGTTTAATCAGATTCAACATAACTTCTGTATTCTTTTTGTTATCGAGAACGTCGTAAAGCTGCCGGATGACATCCCCGCGCTTTTTAAATTTTTCATAGAGATGCAGTTTTTCTTCATAATCTTCCAGCATGATCTCGGTGCGCTTAATCGTATCATAAACCGCTTGGCGGCTAACGTTGCACTCATCAGCAATTTCCCTCAACGAAAAATCATTTATATAGTAAAGCGACATATAGCTTTGCTGCTTCGGTGTTAAAAGAGGGTGATAAAAATCGTAAAGGGCATTGACCCTGATTGTCTTCTCAAGCATGAATCTACCCCCTGTTAAGGAAATTACCTTTACACGTTATTCCATGATACATCTGTTCTATTCTATTGTCAAGCTTTCATCTTTACAGTCCGTCTTCATCGTTGTTTTCACTATTTTTCTCAATCATGTCGGAAAAAAGGCCATAAACAAATGTGCCAGCATCAAATGGCTGTAAGTCCTCCATTTGTTCGCCAAGTCCTATCAATTTAACTGGTATATCAAGCTCATGCCGAATCGCCAGCACAATGCCCCCTTTGGCAGTCCCGTCAAGCTTTGTTAACGCGATCCCAGTCACATCTGTTGCTTCTCGAAAAATTTTCGCTTGATTCATTGCGTTTTGGCCAGTCGTTGCGTCGAGCACAAGAAGTACTTCATGCGGGGCAGAAGGCACTTCCCTTGCAATCACTTTTTTTACTTTTTCAAGTTCTTTCATTAAGTTCACTTTATTTTGCAATCTTCCAGCTGTATCACAAATCAAAATGTCAGCTTTTTTCGAACGGGCTGATTGAATGGCATCAAAAATAACAGCCGCGGGATCTGAACCTTCTTGATGTTTTATAACATCCACCCCGACCCTTTCACCCCATACTTCCAGCTGTTCAATCGCCCCCGCCCTAAATGTGTCTCCAGCCGCGAGGACAACCGATTTTCCTTCCGTTTTGAATTTATGTGCCAGTTTGCCAATTGTCGTCGTCTTCCCTACGCCATTGACCCCAACTACTAGAATAATTGTCATGCCATCCTTTTGAATATTAAGGTCAGCATCCCCTTCCTCTTTTTCGAGCAGCTCTGCCAATTTTTCGGAAATCACAGTTTTTAATTCTTCCGTATCTTGAATATTTTTAGTTCTCGCCTCATCCTTAAGCATTTCAATCAAATCCATTACTGTGACAACGCCGACGTCTGCGCTAATTAAAATTTCTTCCAATTCTTCGAAAAACTCTTCGTCAACTTTGCGGTAGCGCTTCACAAGATCATTCATTTTACCGGCAAATGAATCTCTTGTTTTTGTTAGCCCTTGTTTAAATTTTTCTGTAACAGTGTCTGTTTGGCGTGTAATTTTATCTTTTAAGTTTTTAAAAAAACTCATTTTAATTCCTCCTCGTTTCTCACCAATTCATTTTTTGAATAGAAAACTCACCTGTATGGATTTTAAGAGCTGCATCTAGTGTTTTATACTATCGTTCCGGCAAGCAATCTTGTAATATGATAGCATAAAGTGCAACGATCATTTAAAATAAATTTAAATTCAATGAAAGCAGAGAATAGAAAATGGCGGTTACTGCACAAAAAACAACAACTAAGCAATTAAATACAGTCTATATTATTTTATTTGCGATTAGTTCCGGGCATTTTTTTAATGATTCAATTCAAGCGGTTGTGCCTGCGATGTTTCCAATTCTGGAAAAATCCTTAAATTTAACGTATGCCCAGATTGGATGGATTGCATTCATGGTGAACATGACTTCTTCGGTTATGCAGCCTGTTTTTGGCTACATTGCCGACAGGCGCCCACTCCCTTTTTTACTTCCGGCCGGCATGTTTATGAGCATGCTTGGATTGATCGGTTTTGGGCTGGCGCCAAATTTTTCCATCATCCTAATTTCCGTTCTTTTTATTGGCTTGGGCTCGGCAATTTTTCATCCTGAAGGTTCAAGAGTTGCATACATGGCTGCTGGAAACAAGAGAGGGCTTGCACAATCCATCTATCAAGTTGGAGGAAACTTTGGCCAATCAATGGCTCCGATCTTTACAGCATTAATTTTTGTTCCATTTGGGCAACGTGGCGTATTGTCCTTCGTTCTAGTCGCCTTCTTTGGAATGGCTATTCTTTCATTTGTTTCAAAGTGGTATAAAAACCAAGCCATGCCCGCCATCAAACAATCAGTTAAAGGAACAGAGAAAAATGGCAAGCGCCCCATCCATAGAAAAATTAAAATCGCAATGCTGTTGCTCGTTTTCATCGTATTTGCCCGCTCATGGTATTCCGCCGGTATCACGAACTTCTACCAATTTTATTTGATTGGAGACTATGGGCTATCGATTAAACAAGCGCAAATCTATATTTTTATTTTTATGATTGCCGGTGTGATCGGAACCTTTTCCGGCGGTCCGCTTGCCGATCGATTCGGCAAAAGAAATATTATCTTGCTCTCTCTTATCGGGGCTGCGCCAATCGCATTTATTCTGCCGCACGTTTCGCTTATTTTTGTTGCACCACTCGTATTCTTAATCGGTTTCATTATCACGTCCAGCTTTAGTGTATCGGTTGTCTACGCACAAGAACTCTTGCCTAAAAAAGTTGGAATGGCATCAGGCTTGACTGTCGGCCTCGCTTTCGGGATGGGGGCGATAGGTGCTGTTTTTTTTGGAACGTTAGCTGACTTGACAAGCATGAAATTCGTTATGATTTTTGTTAGCTTACTTCCATTATTGGGATTTCTCAGTTTGTTCCTGCCAAGTGATGAAAAAGTTAGGGAATTATCAGTTGAAGCATGATAGAATAATACGTAAAAACATTGGGAGAGGGTGTGAACATGGATTTATCTGTAAAAAATAGAGACAACATGGAATACATGATTAACGGAATTGTACAGAAACTGCAGGTTGTGAACACTTCAGCCATTAAAGCCGAAGATTACGACATTGACAATTATGAAGAATTGCGGGATCTATATTCTCTTGTCAACAGGAAAAATCAATTTAGCGTCAGCGAAATTGAGGCGATCGTTTCTGAATTAGGAGCACTCCGTAATAACGTATAATTGCGTGTTCTATAATTGTTTCATCTGCAAAAAACAATCCTTCTACCAGGATTGTTTTTTTTGCAAGATGATAAGTGCTTTTTGTGCGGCTTCTTGTTCGGCTTCTTTTTTTGACTTTCCTGTTCCTTCTCCAATCACTTTTCCTTCGATCAAAACGGCTGATATAAATTCGCGGTTATGAGCCGGGCCTTTCTCCTCTGTAATCTCATACTCAACCGTTCCAAGCCCTTTGCTTTGCACCATTTCCTGCAGTTGGCTTTTATAATCCATCGTATGCGAAAAAGCACCTTGGCTAACTTTTGGAAACACGTGGTTCTCCAAAAAGTGAACAACAACATCCAAGCCTTGATCCAAAAATAAAGCTCCAATAAAGGCTTCAAAAACATCGGCTAAAAGCGCAGGACGTTGTCTTCCACCCGTCAGTTCCTCACCTTTGCCAAGTAAAATAAAGTTGTGAAAAGACAGTTCATTCGCAAACTGAAAAAGGGATGGTTCACAAACGATTGCTGCACGCAGTTTTGTTAAATCTCCTTCACTCATATGGGGATAGGCGTTATACAAAAACTTGGATACTGTCAGTTCAAGTACTGCGTCACCGAGAAACTCAAGCCTTTCATTGTCTTCATAAGGCTTTTTGCGATGCTCATTCACATAAGATGAATGGGTAAATGCTTGAATGATCAAATGTTCGTTATTAAAATTTATGCCTATTGACTCTTGAAGCAATGCAAACTTCTCTTTTTGCTCCGGAGTCAACACATAATGGGATGAATGAATTGGTTTGGTCCGCTTTTCATTTTTAGAGGCGCTTTGCTTGCTACGCTTGTTCATATCTTCCTCCAGAAAAATTCAATTAAGAATAAACGTCCCGTATAGGTACGTGTTCAAAAGGTACTGAATCAGGCGCAAGCAAATCGAGAAACGGGGTAAAAAACCGGCGGAGTGTACGTTTTCTGGTACATAAGCAAGGTTTTTTAGACCGTAACGAAGAGATGCGCCGCGGATTTTCTGTACCTTTTTGAACAACATTTATAAACGGGACGAGACTGTTATTGGTTGTTATTTATATAGTCTACAACATCGCCAACAGTTGTAATTTTTTCAGCGTCTTCATCTGAAATTTCCATATCAAATTCATCTTCAAGTTCCATCACCAATTCAACAACATCAAGTGAATCGGCACCTAAATCGTCTTTAAAAGAAGCTTCAGGAATTACTTTTGATTCTTCAACACCTAATCGATCGACAATAATTTTTGTTACACGTTCCATTACATCAGCCATGCTCTCACCTCCCCTCAAGTCATTATAGGCAAAATACAGCCAAAGTAAAACCCCAATAAAAGGACGAGTTTAAACAGAAAAGACGAGACTTTCATCAGCTAGGGCTTACGAACGGTTGCACCGGGATAAACAAACTATTTATTAGCGTTCAAAAAGGTAGACTTTCCTGAACTTTTTAACATCTTTTACATAACCATCCCGCCATCGACATGCAACGTCTGGCCAGTCATATAGCCGCTTTCTTCCGAAGCCAGGAACGCAACGAAACTTGCTATGTCCTCTGGCCGGCCGAGTTTTGACAACGGAATTTGCTTCAGCATTTCCTCTTTTAAAGCATCATCAAGTTGATCGGTCATCTCTGTTTCGATAAAGCCGGGTGCAATCGCGTTTGCCGTAATATTTCTCGAAGCTAATTCTTTTGCGGTTGTTTTTGTCAACCCGATCACACCTGCTTTTGCAGCGACATAATTGGCTTGTCCGGGGTTGCCGGAGACGCCAACGATGGAAGTAATATTGATAATTCTGCCGAACCGCTGCTTCATCATTTGCCGGGTTACTGCTTTTGTACAGTTAAAGACGCCTTTTAAATTCGTATTAATAACGTCATCCCATTCATCCTCTTTCATACGCATAATTAAATTGTCACGCGTAATCCCGGCATTGTTCACGAGAATATCAAGAGAACCGAACCTGGTTATCGCTTCTTTCACCATCCTTTGGACATCTTCCATATCCGCAACATTCGCTTGGATGGCGAAAGCTTCGCCGCCCTTTTGGATAATTTCATTCACAACTTCGGCCGCTTTATCTTCACGACCAGCAAAATTAACGGCTACTTTTGCTCCTTGTTCAGCCAATTTCAATGCGATGGCTCGCCCGATTCCCCGCGATGCGCCCGTCACGAGAGCGGCTTTGTTTTTTAACATCGCTCTACTCGTCCCCTTTCAATGAATCTAACGCTTTTAACAAACTGTCTTTGTCACCAATCGCCATCGTTTTTACGCTTCGATCGATTTTTCTTACCAAACCCGAAAGCACATTGCCGGGGCCAATTTCTACAAATGTATCAACCCCTAATTCAAGAAGCCTTCTTACTGTATCCTCCCAAAGGACAGGAGAGTAAATTTGTTCAATTAATTTCGCCTTAATGTCACTTGCTTCTGTCATCTCTTTAGCCGTGACATTGGCAATGACAGGTATCTCTGCATCTTGGATGCTGATTTCATCCAAAATCGGCTTCATTTTCTCCGCTGCCGGCTTCATTAAATTAGAATGAAAAGGCCCGCTTACTTCGAGTGGGATCACTCTCCTCGCTCCTTGCTCTTTTGCAACTTTGGATGCTTTTTCAACACCTGCCGCGGTTCCTGAAATGGCGATTTGGCCTGGACAGTTCAAATTCGCAAGCTGTACGAGATCCCCTCCTTCTGTTACCTCTTCAGTCACTTGTGTGAGCTTTTCCCTATCCATACCGAGAACGGCAGCCATAGCCCCTTGGCCGGCCGGCACTGCTTCCTCCATGAAAAGGCCGCGCTGACGCACAGCGTAAACGGCATCACTAAAGCTCACGGCCCCGGCCGCTACAAGTGCTGAATATTCTCCAAGGCTATGTCCTGCTGCATAATCGGCTTTTATTCCGTATTCTTTTAAAACTTCTAAGACTGCAATGCTTGTCGTTAACAGTGCTGGTTGTGTGTTTTCAGTCATTTTAAGCTTTTCCATCGGCCCATTAAAAATAATTTCCGATAATTCCAACTGCAGCCGCTCGTCGGCTAAATCAAAACGTTCTTTCGCAACTTTAAACTCTTCAGCCAACTGTTTCCCCATTCCGACAGTTTGTGATCCTTGGCCTGGAAATATAAATGCTGTCTTCCCCAAAACATTCACTCCATTTCTGCAAAATTCAAATCTTTAATGATTTCTTTGATTTGTCGCAAAACATCTTTTTCAACAATCTCGTTCGTTTGTCTAATGGCGTTAAGGATGGCGTTGGCATTAGAGGAACCATGCGCTTTAATAATCGGCGCCTGAAGGCCAAATAATGCGGCGCCACCATATTCGGAGTAATCCGCTTTCTTTTTAATGCCTGCTAAACGGGGCTTGAGCATCGCTGCAGCTACTTTTGCCCAGAAAGAACTCGTTAATTCGCTTTTCAAAAGCGACAATAAACTGCTTGCGGTTCCTTCAGCCGTTTTTAAAACAAGGTTGCCTGAAAACCCATCCGCAACGACGACATCAGCAATCCCTTCAAGCAGATCCCTAGATTCTATATTGCCTATAAAGTTCATTGGCGCTTTTTTTAACAAATGGAATGCTTGTTTTGTTAATTCATTTCCCTTGCCTTCTTCTGTTCCTACGTTCAGAAGGCCTACCCGGGGGGAGGGTATTTTGCGGACTCGTTCCGCATAGATTGAACCCATAATCGCGTAATGCAAAAGATGCATTGGTTTTGCATCCATATTCGCCCCGGCATCGAGAAGAAGAAAGCCCTTTCCATCCATTGTTGGCAATGTAGGCGCAAGAGCAGGGCGATCAATTCCGGACAATCGCCCAACTTTAAAAAGCCCTGCGGCCATTAACGCGCCTGTGTTTCCTGCTGAAATGCAAGCGTCAGCCTTTCCTTCTTTTACTGCAGTTGCCGCAAGAACCATCGACGCATTTTTTTTTCTTCTGACAGCCTTGACGGGTTCATCATCAGGTTCGATTATTTCTTCTGTATGTATAATTGAAATCCTTTCGCTTTTCGGTAAATTAGGCGTAATTTTTTTTTCATTGCCGACTAAAATAAATTCGATATGCGGAAAAACTTCAAGGGCAGCCATCACGCCGGCGATTGGCGCTTCAGGTGCATTGTCTCCCCCCATTACATCGATGGCTATTTTCAAAAACGTTCATCCTTCCTTTACTTGGTCTTTACGGAACATCATAAACTCACCGGAAAAAACAAGCTCTTGCTCTACATAACTTCGTACCTCAACAACCGTACGAGATTTATTTTTTTTAATCACTTTTGCTTTTGCGACAACTCTTTCCCCTTCTTTTACTTGCCGCTTGAAACGAATATTTGCGCTGGCTGTTAATGCTAGCTCATCATCAATAACAGCTACAGCTAAAGAATTCGCCTGCGCAAATAAGTGATGCCCTCTGGCAATTTTTGTTCGTGAAAAAACATGCTCCCTTTTAATTTCGAGAATAGAAATGGCGCTTTCATCAAGCTGAAGATCAATGACCTCCCCGATCACTTCGTCTAATGGGAGGGATTTTACTTTGTCAAGATGTTGGACAGCTACATTTTTAATCCGTTCGCGCAATTCCGGGATTGATAGTTCGAGGCGATCGAGTCGTATCGTCTGAATGCTGACTTGGAATTTTTCCGCCAATTCCTCATCTGTTATAAAAGGGGTTTCGGCAATTGTTTTTTTTAGTAGCCGCTGCCTGTCTTTTTTACTTCGTTTCATCGATTATTCCCACCTAATTTAAGCGAAAAATAAAAAGTATAAATTGGTTGTTCGCAAATTTGCACAAATCCAACTTCTCACTTCTAACCTCCAAAGATAGATGTGTTAGCATCTATCTTATGACTAGGTACTAATAGCAATATATAATAAATAATCTGTTTTATCAATAAGCTAATCCAATTTTTCTCCTTTGATAAACTCTTCATTTGAAAGGTAGTGACGAAGTTTTTCAAAAGCAGGCTCTGTCCAAAAGCTTTCGGATTCGATGAATTGTTTTGCATCATCTCGGGCAACTTCCAATGCCCTGTAGTCATGAACCAAATCAGCGACTTTAAATTGCGGGATGCCGCTTTGTTTTTGTCCAAAAAAATCGCCGGGGCCACGAATTTTCAAGTCTTTTTCCGACAATAAAAAACCGTCATTCGTTTCAGTCATCACTCTCATTCGTTCTTTGCCTTCTTCGCTTTTCGGATTGGCGATTAATATGCAATACGATTGGGAACTGCCTCGCCCAACGCGTCCCCGGAGTTGGTGAAGCTGTGCTAAACCGAAACGCTCAGCATCGTAAATAATCATTAAGGAAGCATTTGGAACATTCACCCCGACTTCAACGACTGTTGTAGAGACAAGGATTTGAATATTATTTTCGCTGAATTGCCGCATCACCGTTTCTTTTTCCTCGTTTGTTAATCGGCCATGCATCAGGCCTACCTTAAAATCCGGAAAGTGATGGACAATCTCTTCATGAACATCAATGACATTTTGAACATCCAATTTATCCGATTCCTCAATTAACGGGCAAATGACATAGGCTTGCCTGCCGGCTGCAATTTCTTTATTCAAAAATCCATAGACCCGTTCTAACATGCTATCCTTTACCCAATAGGTTTCAATTGGCTTCCTGCCTGCGGGCAATTCTGTTATCGCTGAAATATCCATGTCCCCAAAAGCGGTGATGGCAAGGGTTCTTGGAATCGGTGTCGCTGTCATGAACAGAACGTCCGGCGAAAGCCCTTTGCTTTTTAATGCCCGTCTTTGGTTAACGCCGAACCGATGTTGTTCGTCTGTAATAACGAGGCCTAAATGATGGAAATTCACATCTTCCTGAATCAAGGAATGGGTTCCGACGATGATTTGAATATCCCCGGCTTTTAAGCGAGAGAGAATGTCTTCTCTTCTTTTCCCTTTTACCGAACTTGTCAACAATGCAATCGAAATGTTATGGGAAGCTAGAAGCTGCTGCAATGACTCCATGTGCTGTTCGGCCAATATTTCAGTAGGAACCATAAGTGCTCCCTGGTATCCAGCTAAAACGGCGGCATATAACGTGATCGCAGCGATTACCGTTTTTCCGGATCCAACATCACCTTGCAATAGGCGGTTCATCCGATAAGGAGAGCGAAGATCTGTTAGAATCTCTTTCAATACGTTATGTTGGGAAACGGTAAGTTCAAAAGGAAGCAAGCCAACCATCTTTTTCAGTTCCTCATGCGAAAATTGTTTGGCTGTTCCTTTGCTATTCTCTCTTTCAAACTTGCGCAGCGCCTGCATTTTTAATTGAAATAACAACAATTCTTCATATACAATCCGCCTTCTTGCTTGCTTTAACTGCGTATGGTTTTTAGGGAAATGAATCGCTTGAATAGCTTCCCGCTTTGAATACAGTTTATATTTTTTTTGTATAAAGCCCGGAAGCAATTCTTCCATATCGTCGATACCGATTAAGAGAGCAGATTCGATAAACCTTCTGAACTGCTTTTGGTAGATCCCTTCTTTTAATGAATAGATCGGTTTGATTGCACGATCATTCGAAAAGGAAGAAAGTTCAATGTTGTCAACCGTAACTGTCATTCGATGTTGATCCCATTTTCCTGAGATCGTAACAGTCTTACCGGGGGTTAAGCTTTTCTTCAAAAAAGCCCGATTAAAAATAACAGCATTGATAAGAATTCGGCCGACAAGGATTCTTGCGGTTAACTTTGACTTTTTCCCTCCGTAATAGCGCACATTAGGGGTATTTTGAACTTGTCCTTCCAATGTAACACTGTCACCATGCTTGACATCCTCCAGGTTGCTTAATTCATTATCTTCATACCGGTAAGGAAAATATTCAAGCATGTCCTTAATTGTATGAATGCCAAGGGAATTGAGGTCATTTTCCAATTCGTCGCCAATCCCTTTTATTGTATTGACTGGTTGATTTAACTTCATTGCATTTCCCCCGCTATTAATTAGAAAAAATCCTACCCGGGCAAAGGTAGGAAAAAATAATTTTATCACGCCGCAACTGTCCGAAAGACCCTTACTCTAAGACTTCGAGGAATCGAAGAAGTGTAGACGCTAATCTCTGATAAGTCTTACTTTATTCAACAGCTATGATATAGGAATAAACCGGCTGCATGCCGTTTTGTATTTCGACATCCATAAAAGAAAAGTTTTCGTTTATATACTCCTCAAGTACTTCCGTCTCCGCCTCGCTTATATTTTCGCCGTAAATGATGGTTACAAGTTCATTATCATCGGTTATCATTTCGTTTAAAAGATTTTTGGCAGCTTCTTCGCTTGTTGGTGCTGTCGATACAATTTTGCCTTCTGAGATGCTTAAAAAATCGTTTTCTTTAATTTGAATGCGATCGATTGCTGTATCGCGGACCGCATACGTCACTTGTCCGGATTTTACATTGCTCATGGCCGCTTTCATGGCCTTCTCGTTCATTTTATCGTCTAGATCAGGATTGAACGCAAACAGCGCGGCAATGCCTTGTGGAATTGTTTTCGTTGGAATTATTTTAACATGGCTTGAAGCTACTTTCGCCGCCTGTTCCGCTGCCATCATAATGTTACCATTATTCGGCAAAACAAAAACAGTTTCGGCATTTATTTTTTCAATTGCTTGCACTATATCTTCGGTACTCGGGTTCATTGTTTGGCCGCCGAATATCACTTCTGTATTCCCAAGGCCTTTAAATAATTCAACCAACCCTTTACCGGCGGCAACCGTTACAAAGCCGAAACGTTCTTTCTCTTTTTCAATATTGGCTTCAGTGTTGGCCTTTTTAACATTCGCGGCTTCCTCACGTTGAACAATACTGCTATGCTGTTCACGCATGTTGTCGATTTTAATATTAATTAATTCACCGTATCTCTGTGCATATGTGAGCAATTCACCTGGATATTCACTGTGGATGTGGACTTTAACCAATTCATCATCTGCCACAACGAGAAGAGAATCTCCAAGCTTACTTAATTTATTGCGGAAGGCTTCTTCTTCAAATGGCTGTTCCTTAAGCTTTGAGTCTCGAAAATGAATCATAAATTCTGTACAATACCCAAATTCAATGTCATCCGTATGGATATGTGATTGGGCATTTTTGTGATGCTCGGCACGAATCATTTCTTCCATGCTTACAGCGTCAGTCTCAACATCGGCTATGTCCTTTCCCTCTAGAACGGCTAAAAAAGCTTCGTAAATAACGACAAGGCCTTGTCCACCCGAATCAACCACTCCTACTTCTTTTAAAACAGGCAGCAATTGGGGGGTTCTAGATAGTGAAGCTTTCGCCTCGGCAACTGTTTCTTTCATTACTTCCGTTATATCGTTTGTATTTTTTGCTGTAGATACAGCTTTTTTAGCGGCATCCTTTGCAACTGTTAAAATTGTTCCTTCAACAGGCTTTATCACAGCTTTATATGCTGTTTCAACCCCTTTTTCCAAAGCTTGCGCAAATTCCAGCGAATGGAGAACATCTTTTGCTTCAACCGCTTTGGAAAACCCACGAAAAAGCTGCGATAAGATGACCCCGGAATTTCCTCTCGCGCCCATTAAAAGGCCTTTTGCGAAATGGGAAGCGATGTCTTTGATCTCGTTTTTCGCATGTTTTTTTATTTCATTTGCCCCAGAAGAAAATGTTAAATCCATGTTCGTCCCCGTATCCCCGTCTGGAACAGGGAATACGTTCAGTGCGTTAATTTTTTCTTTATTTTGAGATAGATGGCTTGCAGCCTGATATATCATCTGTCTTAAATATTTTCCGTCCAATTCGTTCAATACCACAAATTTTCCTCCTAACTACGTGGTCGTTACACGTACACCTTGGACAAAAATATTCACAGAATCAACTGCAAGCCCAAGCATTTTATCTAGTTGATATTTCACTGTTGATTGCACATTGTGGGCTACTTCCGAAATTTTCGTACCATAGCTTACAATAATATACATATCAATATGGACACTGTCTCCATCAATCCGAACGACGATACCTTTACTGAAATTATCTTTTCCCAACAATTCAGTTATTCCGTCTTTAAGCTGTTTTTGAGAAGCCATCCCTACAATACCGTAGCAATCGATTGCTGCTCCACCGGCAATCGCAGCGATGACTTCTTTCGTAATATCAATTTGTCCTTGTGAGGTTTTTAACTCAATTGACATAGTCATCCTCCTTTTCAGCCTAATTCCAGTTCAATTAAAATCAAAACTTCCTTAACGTATTTTACTATACTTGGAAGAATTTTAACAGTTATCTTAGTAACTGGCCTAGTTGATAGCAGTCTTTTGAGTTTGGGCATTGAAACGAAGAGAACTGGAGTACGGGCAACATTGTTTTTACTTGCAATCGCCCGGAAGGTCCCGAAGTGTCTTGAATGCATCCTTGCCAAACTTAAACCAACTGTGTTCAAAATTCTTGTGTTCAACTGGTATAGTCGCAGAGCTTCTTGCATTGTTTCGGCGGCAATGGTAAAATAGTTCAGTATAACACTGTACGCTGGGAGGTTATCAATATGGCAAAATGCGCAATTACTGGACGCAAAACTTCTTTTGGAAATAAACGCTCTCACGCCCTAAATTCAACAAGGCGAAAATGGGGCGCCAATTTGCAAAGAGCAAGAATTATGGTTGACGGCAAGCCAAAAAGAGTTTGGGTTTCCGCCAGAGCTCTTAAATCCGGCAAAGTGGAGAGAGTTTAACTTCTGCTAATTTTTCTTGAAATCGCGTGTTCAAAAAGGAGGACAAAAAGAGCCGAGAAGCTCGAGGAAGCGAAGTTCTGCTGAACAGAGCGTATGTTTGAAGGATACGTGTGAGTACCGCAAGAACGAAGCTGACGAAGAAATTCGACAGCTTAAGATGTTCGGCTAAAAGCAGCTCGTCCTGTGATAACGTCGAACTGGCTCACATCATGTGAGCCTCCGGACTTTTTGAACATCCTCTAATGCGAAAAAGCACCTAATTGGGTGCTTTTCTTTTTAGTCTTTTTTAAATGTTCCAATTATCGCACGAATAAACCCTCCAAGAAATCTCGGCAGCTTAATGGTATAAAACTTCATCGTACCCCTCCTTAAAAGGTGCCTTTCCCACGTATGATCGTATAAAAAAGAGTTCACTAATAAATTATATTCACGAATTCAAAAATAGTACTGATTCGCCACACGAACTTTTTAAACATCTCTTTTTTCTTTATTACTACAAATATGCTCATTAAGGAGGAATAAGAATCAATTTTATACGGGAGAAGTCAATCGGTTTGAGCGGCGTCCCGAATTTGCTGGATTGCCAACTTTCGGTCGCTTTGATTAAAGATAGCAGAGCCTGCTACTAACACATTTGCCCCTGCTTCCACACAACTTAAGGCTGTTTCCGAATTTACTCCGCCATCAATTTCAATATCAATTGATAACCTTTTTTCCTTAACAAGCGAGTGCAGTTCTTTCATTTTTGGTATGACAGAAGAAATAAATTTTTGTCCTCCAAATCCGGGATTAACTGTCATCAATAGAACTAAATCAACCTCTTCAATAATATGCTGAATCGATGAAATGGGTGTCGCTGGATTTAAAACAACACCTGCCTTAATCCCTTGTTCTTTAATCAATTGGATTGACCGGTGCAAATGGGGACATGCCTCAACATGTACCGATAAGATGTCTGCACCCGCTTCGGCAAAATCTTTTATATACAAATCAGGATTTTCAATCATAAGATGTACGTCAAGCGGCAAAGACGTTATAGGACGAATCGCTTCTACAATAAGCGGCCCAATCGTAAGATTCGGTACGAAGTGGCCGTCCATTACATCGACATGAATATAGTCCGCGCCGCCTGCCTCTACTTCTTTAATTTCTTCACCCAACTTTGAAAAATTCGCGGATAAAATAGACGGAGCAATTTTAACCAAAGTTAATACCTCCTTTTTGTTTCTTTTATCTCTTTAAAAAAAGCTTCGTAATGGCTGTATCGGCTTTTCGCAATGTCGCCATCCTCCACAGCTTGTTTTACTGCGCAGCCCGGCTCAGCCAAATGTGTGCAGCCCCGGAATTTGCAATATTCACCAGCTTTGCTTATTTCAATGAACGTATCGGACAATTCTTCTTTGGTAAAGTGGCTGAAAGCGAGAGAACTAAAGCCGGGCGTATCAGCAACCAATCCGCCTGCTACAGAAAAAAGTTCAACATGCCTTGTTGTATGCTTTCCTCTCCCTAAATGGCTGGATATGCTGTTGGTTTCTATTTTTAAGGAAGGGTTTAGCAAATTTAGCAATGATGATTTCCCGACACCTGATTGCCCCGCAACTACAGTGATTTTTTCCTTCAAATAAGGAGTGATTTTGTCGTTCGTTTTCTTGTCTTTCATAGATAAAAATAAAACATGATACCCTATTGACTGATAGATTTCTGCCACGGAGTCCATGTTTTTCGTTTCATGCTCCCCAAGAAGATCGATTTTAGTAAAGCATATGACTGGCTCAATCCTGTTTGCCTCAATATGCACTAGAAATTTATCGAGGAGCTGCAAATTAAGATCAGGTTCTTTCACCGAGAAAACGACGAGAGCCTGATCGACATTCGCAATGGGCGGGCGCACCAATACATTTTTACGGGGGAGTATATTTAAGACATACCCATCTGTCAGGTTTTCAGCTTCAAATTCAACATCATCGCCAACGAGTGGAGTGATTTTCCGTTTGCGGAAGTTGCCGCGCGCACGGCATTGATAAACAATGCCGTTTTCTGACAAAACATAATAAAATCCGCTTAACGATTTAACAATTTTTCCTTCTGTCATAATCGCTGCATCACTCCATTTTTTTGGCTTCATTGTAAGAGTATGTCTTATTTTTGATTTCTTCCCCGTTTAAAATAAGCTGAAAAGAAGCTTGCCCATTAGGAGCCACTGTAAGTGGAAAAGTGTATGTTTTTGATTTGGAAATCGTTTCTTTTGCTGCAATCCCATTTTTATTCTTTGCATCTTGATACTGTATAACAACCTCAAATTCTCTGCCATCCTCAATTTCAATAGGCTGCGAAACTTCAAACGTTATTGGCTGTTTTTTGTCCTGCTCTGATGGCGACGGTTTGTTAGGCTTATGCTCTTGAACTGGTGGTACATAATCAGATTTTTTAGGCGCTTCTCCTTTGGAGAGCACGATTTTCACTTTGCTGCCTTTATTTAATTCCACATATGGATCGGGGTCTTGTGAAATGACATGGTTCTTATCGACTTTATCGGAAAATTCCTCTTTATACTCGGCTTTAAGGTTTTTATTTTCCATATATTTGTCAACAGAGTTTTTACTCATTCCAATTAAATTATCGAGTACAACCGTTTGAACTCCGCTGCTGTACCTTAAAGTTAAAACGGTCTCGCCAACGACAATTTCCTCACCAGCCTGCGGTGATTGTGACACGATTGTCCCTGCTTCTTCATCCGATTTTTCTTCATTCCAAACGACATTTTTGAAACCCATATCTTCTACAATCCGTTCAACGTTTTCCTTTGACTTTCCTTCGAAGTTTTCCAATACCAGTTTTTCTTTACCTAGGCTTACGACGACTGTCACTTGGCTGTTTTCTTTCACCATCGTTTTTGGAGAAGGAGATTGCCTTATCACTTTTTCTTCTTCCACGTCATGATGATGTTCCTCTTCGCGCTCGGGTTTTAAATGGTTCTTTTCAAGCAGTTCAACAGCTTCAGAGTACGTCTTGCCTGTCACGTCTGGGACAGAGACATCCTTCACATAAAAAAGAGATGGCACGATGGCAAACGCAGCAGCTCCTATTCCTAAAAGCAGCAGCAAGATAACGGATAAAAAAACATATCTTTTTTTCTTCTTTTTTTCTTTTTTTTGTTTCGGTGGCGCTTTGCCTTTGTCCGAAGCAGAAGATCCGTCGCTATTTTTATGGTTGTTTAAGGAAACAGGTGCCAGAACTTTTGTTTTTTCATTATCATCAATGCCTTTTTGTAAAGGTTGATGTTCAACCGTCGGTTCAAGTGCCACTGCCAAGTCTTCCTGCATTTGAGCGACGTTATCGTAACGCAATATTGGATTTTTTTCCATCGCTTTACAAATGATGTTTTCAACATTTTGTGGGATTTCATTGTTTAACAGTTTTGGCAGGGTAAAATCGTCCTGTAAATGTTTTAATGCCACGGTTACTGGTGAATCACCGGTAAAAGGCAGCACCCCGGTTACCATTTCATAGAGAACGACACCTAGAGAGTAGATGTCTGATTTTTCGTTCGCTATGCTCCCTTTTGCCTGTTCGGGCGAAAAATAATGAACCGATCCGAGGACGGATTTTGTATGGGTAATCGTAGCAGACGTCATTGCCATCGCAATCCCAAAATCAGTTACCTTTACTTCGCCTTTATCTGTCAATAAAATATTGTGCGGTTTAATATCGCGGTGGATAATATGGTTTTCATGCGCATGGCGAATCGCGGAAGCAATTTTATTTGTGATAGCAAGCGCTTCATCAATCGGCAGCGGCGCCGATTCGCGTATGTATTCTTTTAACGTTTTTCCTTCTACATATTCCATGACAATGTAGTATACATGATCCTCTTCACCAACATCAAAAATATTAACGATGTTCGGATGGGATAAACTCGTTGCCGATTCAGCTTCACGGCGAAAGCGTAAAATGAACTCGGTATCATTCGAAAATTCCGTTCTTAACACTTTCACAGCCACAATGCGGTCTAGGATTAAATCTTTGGCTTTATATACAATTGCCATTCCGCCGTCACCAACGACTTCAAGCAGCTTGTATCGCTCATTTAACCGTTTATTAATCATATTCGTTCACCTTTTTTTTATTGGAAAACCCGTGCTTAATCAATATGAGCGTAATGTTATCGTCACCGCCGGCTTGATTGGCCAAAGAGATAAGCTCTTCAGCTTTGGAAGGAATGGAGCTGTCAGAACTGATAATTTTTTGAATCTCTTTTTCGTCTACTTTATTTGTTAAACCATCTGAACAGAGTAAAATAACATCATTCGGTTCCCAACTGATTGAACGAATATCGATTTCCACTTGTTCTTCAGTTCCTAAAGCACGAAGCAGAACATGTTTACGGGGGTGGTGCTCCGCTTCTTCTTTTGAGATTTGGCCATTCTTAACAAGCTCATTGACAAGAGAATGATCTTCCGTCAGCAAGGAAAACCCATTTTCATTTAAAAGATAAACGCGGCTGTCGCCTATATGTGCAAGCGTGACATAGTTCGGCGTGCAAATAACAGAAACTACCGTTGTACCCATTCCCCGACAATCAGGGTTAGTTTTTGCAAATTCAAGTAATTTCTTATTTGTATTTTGGACATTCTCTACGAGCCATTCTTCCGTTTTTGCGGGATTTAGTTCTATCTCTGCCTTTTGCCATTGTTCTTTCAAATATGAAACAGCCATTGAGCTGGCGATTTCACCGGCCTGGTGTCCACCCATGCCATCTGCCACAATTGCAAGCAAATTGTCGTTATTATAGAACAGACCCCCACTGTCTTCATTAAGTGTTCGTATTTTACCCGTATCTGTACGAAAGATCGATTCCATCTTCTCACCCCATCTCCTTCTGTCTGCTTCAAAATATGATCCAAGCCGGCTTCCGAATTGTGCCTTGCACAGACGACACGATATCCACTTATCTCTCACATTGCTTAAAGGGCGCATCCGTCTATACACGCGCCTTAACTAGGTTTTTTTCGTAATGAAGCAATAAAAAACCCATCGCTTTCATAATAATGAGGAAAAATTTGAATAGATGCTTGTCCCTCTTTTAAGTAGGAACGAATTTTATTAGGAAGATTGTTTTTTAGTGTCTCATTCGCTTCAAAATCATGATGCTTATTCAAAAAAGCCCTTATCACTTGCTCGTTCTCTCTTTTTTCAATCGTACAAGTACTGTAAATAAGTGTGCCGCCTTTTTTTAAAAGTGGCGCGATTGAATCGAGGATGTCCAGCTGAATTTTTGTGATCTCTTGAACATCCTTTTCACTTTTTGACCATTTAATATCAGGTTTGCGGCGAATGACACCAAAGCCGCTGCAAGGAGCATCTACAAGAATTCGATCAAAAGATTCTTTCGGAAAATGTTCTTCTGCTTCCCTCGCATCCAGTGCTTGGGCATGAATGTTCTTTAGTTTCAACCGCTCGGCTTGTTCTTGAATCAGCTTTACTTTATGGCGATGAAGATCGAATGCAATTACTTCTCCAGTCCCGTTAAGCAATTCTGATATATGTGTTGTTTTCCCTCCGGGCGCCGCACAGCAATCCAATACGCGATCGTTCTCCTGTGGAGCGAGGGCTCTGGCTACAAGCATCGAACTTTCATCTTGAATCGTAGCATACCCTTCCTCAAATACTTTCGTTTTAATAAAGTTTCCTTTCTCTATTTCAATAGCATCACTCGAAAGTTTCCCGGGTTTCGCAATAACCCCTTCCTTTTCAAGCATGTCAATCACTTCTTGGACCGTTGATTTTGAACCATTTACACGGGCTGTCATTGGAGGTGTTTTTAAATTGGCTTCACAAATACTTTTTGTTGTCTCAAGGCCGTACTGGTTTACCCATTCCTCTACTAGCCATATAGGATGGCTATATTTCACTGCAAGCCGTTCGATGTCATTGTCGATTTTTTCAAAATCGGGCAACCCACTTCTCTGAATGTTTCTCAAAATGCCATTTGCCATGTTAGCCAGCCCGCGGTGGCCCCTTTTCTTCGCCAACTGAACTGCTTCAAAAATAATCGCACGATCAGGCACACGATCAAGATAAACCATTTGGTAAATTGACATCCGGAGCAACGGGATAATCCATTCATCTTTCTTTTTAATTTTTTTAGGCAAAAAAGGGCTCAAAAAATAATCCAACGTTTTCTTCCGTTGCACTGTCCCGTATACAATCTCAGTAAATAACGCGACGTCTTTGCCATTTAGTTCATTTTTTTTTATTGCGTCATTTACCAATAGATTGCTGTATGCCTGGTTCTTTTCAATTTTTAATAAAGCGTCAAGCGCCGCTTCTCTAACATTTTTTTTACTCATTTGCCATTCCTAATCTTTCGCCTGGTGTCATCTTTCTTCCTTTCAAAAATTGTTCGGCATCCATTCGCTTTTTACCAGAAGGCTGCAAGTCAACAACTTTTATTCCGGTAAGGTTTCCAGTTGCGACGATGAAGCCATTTTCCTCAACAGATACGATTTTTCCAGGCTCATCTTGTTTTTTGAGGGGAACTTTTTCCCCCCACCATATTTTCAATGGTTTATTATCCAAATACGTAAACGCAACAGGCCAAGGGTGCAATCCGCGAATTTGGTTATAAATGGCCTCTCCGTCCTTTGTCCAATCAATCAACTCTTGCTCTCGTTTAATGTTGGGTGAGAAAGTTACTTTATCCTCTTCTTGCTTATCCGGATGTATGCTGCCTTTTTCTATAAGTGGAATCGTTTTAGACAATAGCTCTGCGCCAGCCGCACTTAACTTGTCGTGCATCGTACCGACATGATCATCTTCCTCAATTGGCACTTTCACTTGTTGCAGGATGTCGCCGGCATCCATTTTTTTCACCATGTACATGATTGTAACGCCTGTTTCTTTTTTGCCATCAATAATAGCCTGGTGAATCGGTGCTCCGCCCCGATATTCCGGAAGAAGCGATGCGTGGACATTAATGCACCCAAAAGGGGGCGCTTCCAATAGTTCGACCGGCAGCATTTGTCCGTAGGCAGCAGTTACTATTAAATCCGGCTTCAAATTTATAATTTGCCCATATTCGTTTCTCAGTTTTTCTGGCTGCATGACAGGCAAATTGTGTTTTAACGCCTCGACTTTAACAGGGGGTGGGGTAAGAACCTTTTTTCTCCCTTTTGGGCGGTCAGGCTGTGTCACAACAGCGAGGACATGATATCCGTCTTCAATGATTCTTTTCAAAATTGGAACCGAAAAATCTGGAGTTCCCATAAAAACGATATTCAAAGAATATTCACCTTCTCCATAGTGCATTTACATTAACATGTATGGATTCGAATCAATAACGATTTGCAGCCCGCTATTGCCCAGTTCATTTTCATATTGATTTAAAATGCTTTTCAATGCATGAAATAAATTTGGTTCATTTTTGTATTTTATCATGCATTGATAGCGATATCTATCTTTAATGCGCGGGATGACTGATGCAGCCGGCCCGAGAACAATCGCTTTATTGGACAGTTCCTTTTTCAAACGGCTTGTTATTTTCTCGGCAACGGCTATAACTTTCATAAGTTCAGGGTGCGATACAGTAATTAGTGTTAAATAATAGTATGGTGGATAAGCATGGGCTTTTCTTGCCTTCATTTCCGTTAAGTAAAAGGATGTATAGTTATGTCCGCTTGCCAGTTGAATGCTGTAATGCTCGGGGTTGTACGATTGAACGATAACTTCGCCTTGAAGCTTATGCCTTCCGGCGCGCCCGCTCACTTGTGTTAATAACTGAAACGTTCTTTCAGCCGCCCGAAAATCCGGTAAGTTTAACATCGTATCCGCCGCGATTACACCGACCAATGTTACATCAGGAAAATCGAGCCCTTTTGCGATCATTTGTGTACCGAGCAAAATATCGCCCTGTTTATTTGCGAAGGCTGACAGCAGTTTTTCATGCGCGCCTTTTCTTGAAGTGGTATCAACGTCCATTCTTATGATTCGTGCTTCGGGCATCAGTTTTGTTAATTCTTCTTCTACCTTTTGCGTCCCGGTCCCGAAAAAGCGAATATGCTGGCTTCCGCAATCAGGACAACGGTTCGGTGCCATTTCTTCAAATCCGCAGTAATGGCATTTTAATGTGTTTTTGTTTTTATGGTACGTTAACGATATATCACAATGGGGGCATTCTGCAACATATCCACAATCGCGGCACATGATAAACGTTGAGTAGCCTCTTCGATTTAGAAAAAGGACGCATTGCTCTTTTCTGTCTAATTTCTCTTTGATTTTCTCGATTAAAATCCGGGAAAAAATGGAGCGGTTCCCTTCTCTTAATTCTTCCCGCATGTCTACGATCATCACTTCAGGCATGCTTTGTGAGTGAATCCGTTCTGTCAGCTCACTTAAATGGTAGACATTTTTTTGGCTTCTTGCATACGATTCAAGCGATGGCGTCGCGCTTCCAAGGATAAGCGGGCATTGGTGATATTTGCTGCGCCACTCCGCTACATCCCGTGCATGGTAGCGGGGATTCTCTTCTTGCTTATAACTGCTTTCATGCTCTTCATCAATAATAATCATGCCTATATTTTCAAAAGGTGCAAAAATCGCCGAACGCGCCCCTACAACAACCTTTACTTCTTTCCGGTGGATTTTTAGCCACTCATCATATTTTTCACCCGCTGATAAGCCACTGTGAAGAACGGCTACGTCGGAACCGAACCGTTCTTTAAATCGCTGTACGATTTGCGGTGTTAGCGAGATTTCAGGGACAAGCATAATCGCTTCTTTTCCTTTTTCAAGGACTGACTGAATCGATTGTAAATAAATCTCCGTTTTTCCGCTGCCTGTCACCCCGTGCAACAAAAATATTTCTTGTTCACTATTTTCTACTGAAGACAAGATCGGTTGAATCGCTTTTTGCTGAATATCTGTCAGTGCCAACGGCTCCGTTTGTTTAAATGATGCCGCTTCGTAAGGATCCCGGTATATCTTCCTATCATTTTCGACTAAAATTTGTTTGTTAATAAGCGCTTTTAATGTTGATCTTGTTGCATGTAATTTCATTAATAGCTCATTGGAAGGTATTTCGGCAAAATGGACGAGAAACCATTCCAAAATTTCTTTCTGTTTTTTTGCCCTTGGCGTCAGAGTTTCGATTTCTTTCAATAAGTCATTTTTGCCCATTGCCGGCTTTACAACTTTTATCGTTTTGCTTGTTGTCCTGTCCTTAATTTCTGTCACCATTTTCATGGCCCCGGCTTTGATAAGCTTCTGGATTTGTTTCAATAATCCGGCTGGGAGCTTGATGACTTCATCCCAATCGATAAGATCGTTTTTTTGAAACAAATCGTTCACTTCTTTTGGCAGCATGTCGGCCTGTACGCGTTCAAGCTGCTTTTTGTATCGGGCTTTAAGGGCAACAGGCAGCATGGCCTGTAACGCTGTGATTTTAAAACATAACGCCGCCTCGCTAAGCCAAAATCCAAGATCGAGAAGCTCACCAGTCAGAACAGGAGACATGTCAACGAATTTTTTTATTTTCTTCAAGTTGGGTACAGTGGAATGCTCCTCTAAATCGACGACAAAACCTTGGACATTCCGGTTGTTAAACGGTACGATAACACGCATCCCTTTTTCAATAAAGCTCGTCCATTCATCAGGAATCAAGTAATCGTAAGAGCGATCCGTCTTGCTGTTGGCAACATCAACAATGACTTTAGCGATCATACTTTCGTTCTTCCTTTAATTCTGAGAGCACTTCTTCAAACAATCTTCTTGCGACTTCATGTTTATTTAACATGGGCAATGTCGTTTTCGCACCGCTTCGGCGATAGATTGTGACAACATTTGTATCGCCGGCAAATCCAGCACCTTCTTGAGTAATGTCATTTGCCACGATCATATCTAAATTTTTCTTTTCAATTTTTTTCAATGCGAAATCTTCCACGCTCGTTGATTCCGCTGCAAACCCGACCAAGAATTGGTGTTCCTTTCTTTTGCCGAGTTCAGCTAAAATGTCTGTTGTCCTTTCAAGTACCAGTTCAAGATCGCCAGATTTTTTCTTTACTTTTTGATCATATACATATTTTGGCCGGTAATCAGCAACAGCCGCCGATTTAATGACAATATCCGTATCTTCATATTCGTTTATTACAGCGTTATACATTTCTTCTGCAGAAGTAACGTCAATGCGCCGTACATTGTTTGGCGTATTCAATGAAACGGGCCCTGTCACCAACGTTACTTCAGCACCAAGCTGTTCCGCAACTTCTGCAATGGCAAATCCCATTTTACCTGTCGAACGGTTTGTTAAATAGCGGACAGGATCGATAACTTCAATCGTTGGCCCGGCGGTAACAAGAACTTTTTTGCCTGCAAGAGGCTGACTGTTGTTTTCTTTGCTAAAAAATTGATGAATTGCTTTGACAATTTCTTCAGGTTCTGCAAGCCGCCCTTTTCCAACATACCCACATGCAAGCAGTCCTTCCCCTGGCTCAATAAATTGATACCCAAATGAAGCCAATGTTTCCATATTTTTTCTTACAGCTGGATGGACGTACATATGCGAATTCATTGCAGGAGCGATTAACACCGGGGCTGTTGTCGCTGTAATCGTTGTTGAAATCATATCATCTGCGATTCCATTTGCTATTTTTCCGATCATATTTGCTGTTGCTGGAGCAATCACGACCATATCCGCCCAATCAGCTAGTTCAATATGGGCAATTTTTTTTGGATCTTTTTCATCAAACGTATCAAAATAAACTTCGTTTCTTGACATCGTTTGAAAGGTAAGCGGGGTGACGAATTCCCTTGCAGCAGAAGTCATGATTACCTTCACATCGGCACCTTGTTTAAAAAGCTGGCTCGTCAAAGCAGCCGCTTTAAATACAGCAATCCCGCCGGTTACACATAGCAAAATTTTTTTTCCACCAAGTTGCATTTCCCTTCCCTCCCCAATAAGTTTCTAATGTTAACCTATTAAAAATAACAACCTCAAAAAGGTTGTTATTTTCCCATCTGGCTTCTGACCTTTGACTAAATCGATATACGAAATCGGTCTTTATCGCCGATTTCTACAAGCCCAACTTCTCATTTCTAACTTCTAGAACTGAAAAACGGTTAACGTTTTTCTTATTCGGCAATCTCTCTACTCAATCGTTAATTTACCTTCCAAGATCTCTTCAAGCGCGATGCCGACTGGCTTATGAGAATGTGGATTTTCGATTAGTTGGTTTTCCTCCTGCTGAATCACACGGGCTCTCTTGGCAGACAATGTGACAAGTGTATATTTGGAATCAATTATATTTAATAGTGAATCAATCGAAGGGTATAGCATTTTTTACTCAACCTCCAGCATTTTTTTGTATTTGTAATAAATCCTTTCCTTTCGCAAATGCTCAGCGATGATAATCGCCTTTATTTTATCGCAGGCATCGTCAACTTTGTCATTGACAACAACATAGTCATATTTATCCATTAATTCAATTTCTTCTCTTGCCGCTAACATTCTATGTTTTACCATGTGCTCGGCTTCTGTTCCCCGGTTTACAATTCGCTCCTGCAATTCTGCAAGAGATGGTGGCACCAAGAAAATAAATACCGCTTCTGGAAAATGAGTTTTAACCTGAAGTGCGCCTTGTACTTCAATTTCAAGCAAGACGTCTTTGCCCTCTGTCAGCGTATCATTTACATATTTTACAGGAGTTCCGTAATAATTCCCAACATATTCCGCCCACTCAAGCAGCTCATTATTCTGGATCATACGTTGAAACTCTTCTTTCGACTTAAAGAAATAATCAACGCCGTCTCTCTCTCCCTCACGCGGCTTCCTCGTTGTGGCAGAGATCGAATAATGCAGCTTGTGATCATCTCTTTTCATGATTGCTTTTCGAACTGTGCCTTTTCCTACTCCAGAGGGACCGGAAAGTACGATTAAAATGCCTTTTTCTTGCTCCATGCATATCCTCCAGTTAACTTTCTACTATGTACTTTTAGCGTATATTTTTAACTATTATTATCCTCAATATCGTCTTTATTTAAAAGGCGCTGAGCAACTGTTTCAGGCTGTACGGCAGATAGAATGACATGATCGCTGTCAGCAATAATGACCGCACGCGTCCTTCTCCCATATGTAGCGTCAATCAGCATATTTCGATCGCGAGCCTCTTGGATCACACGTTTTATCGGTGCAGATTCAGGACTAACAATTGAAATAATTCGATTTGCTGATACGATGTTTCCAAAGCCTATATTAATTAACTTAATATTCATTCCGTTCCTCCTGTTTACCCGTTTGGATCATTCAATGTTTTGAATCTGCTCTTTAATCATTTCCAGCTCGCTTTTCAGTTCAATCACTTCATTATTAATGACGAAATCATTCCCCTTTGATCCTATCGTATTGATTTCGCGGTTCATTTCTTGAATTAAAAAATCAAGCTTTCGGCCAACTAATCCCCCTTCTTGCAATACGGTGCGAAACTGGGAAGAATGGCTCTCTAAACGGGTAATCTCCTCTTGAATATTCGCCTTTTCAGAGAAAATAGCGACTTCTGTCAATATTCTTGATTCGTCAATCTCTATTTTATCATTTAGAAGTTCCTTTATTTTATCATATAATCGACTTTCATAAAGCATTCTTGACTCAGGTATACGCAATCTTATGTTTTCAATGATTGCATCAATATTCGCTAAGTGTTCAAGTATATTGCGGGAAAGCACTTCTCCTTCTTTTTCGCGCATTGCAATCAGATCATCAACTGCTTGTTCACAAGTTTTTTCAAAAATCACGTACAGATCCGAGTAAGCCTCTTCCTTATCCACAACTGTAAAAAGTTCCGTCAACTGAAGCAGGTGATCAATGGAAATTTCTGATGAAAGATGATGCATTCTTTTAATTTGATTGAGGATCTCGATATAGTTGCTTAACAGTGCCCAGTTTACGTGAATGTCTTTTTGAAAAAGCTTCTCGCCTTCAATCGTTACATAAAGGTCAACTTTGCCTCTCTTTAGACGATTTTTTACCGTTCGCCTTAAGCTATCCTCATATTGGAGGAACTGGTTTGGCAGACGAATAGACACATCAAGAAAACGGTGATTCACCGATTTCATTTCGATTGAGAGATATAGTTCGTCATTTCTAAAGCTTGCTTTTCCATAACCGGTCATGCTTTTTATCATCATACCACTTCCACACATTCATATGAAATAATTTTACCATTAACAACAAGCGGATTAAACAATTAGCAATATATTTACCAAAAAAGTGCCCCGAAAGGCACTTTTTTTCGTTATTATTTTCTAAAAATGTTGAACCCGGCAAGTAAAATCGTTGGAATGGATGATAAGCCAACAATAAGCAGCCAATCGGAAATATGGAGTGGAACGGTATGGAATACAGCTTGCAGCGGCTCATAATAAATAACGACAACCAACAAAAGCAATGATGACAAAACAGCTAAAAGCAATGGTTTGTTTTCAAACGGATTGCGGTGAAACACCGAATATTCACTGCGGCAATCAAAGACATGAATAAGCTGTGCCAACACGAGTGTTGAAAATGTAATCGTCTGTGCTTTCTCTAGTGGCATCGTTTCGTATGCGATTAAAAAAGCAATTAAAGAAACAAGCCCGATTAAGAAACCTCTACTGATAATTTTCCAGCCTAAGCCTCCTGCAAAAATCCCTTCATCTGTTTTTCGAGGAGGACGCTGCATACTTTCTCTTTCAGCAGAATCAACAGCTAACGCCATGGCAGGCAATCCATCCGTTATTAAATTTACCCATAAGATTTGAATAGCGATAAGCGGAAGGGGAAGCCCCATTAACATCGCAAAAAGCATGACTAAAATTTCTCCAACATTTGAAGCGAGCATATAACGGATAAATTTCCGAATATTTTCGTAAATGTTCCTGCCCTCTTCAATGGCTGCGCGAATGGTGGAGAAATTATCATCACTTAAAATAAGTGATGACGCTTCTTTTGCAACGTCCGTCCCTGTAATCCCCATGGCGATCCCGATATCCGCCGCTTTAATCGCAGGTGCATCATTCACACCGTCGCCGGTCATTGCGACGACGTGTCCATTTTCTTGGAAAGCTTTAACAATTTTCAGCTTATGTTCAGGTGACACACGGGCAAAAACATAGACGTCCTCTATTATGGCATTCAATTGTTCGACCGTCATGTTTGCAAGCGTTTGCCCGTCGATCGTTTTCCCGCCTTGCGGCAATATGCCTAAATCTTTTGCAATTGCATTTGCGGTCATCACATGGTCGCCGGTTATCATGACCGTTTTGATCCCTGCTTCATGGCATCCTTTAATAGCTTCTTTCACTTCAGGCCTAGGAGGGTCAATCATTCCTGTCATTCCGATAAAAGTTAAATTGCTTTCTGCTTGATGTTCAAATGTTGGCAAATTACTTTTTAACAATGGCTTATACGCTACAGCAATCGCTCGTAGAGCTTTTGAACCCAAATATTCGACTGCTCTCTCGATTTCACGCTGATCTGCCGATGACATAATCTTTTGCTTTCCATCCTTGGCGATTCGGTTGCTGTTGGCAAGCACAACGTCCGGCGCCCCTTTTGTAATGACAAAGCGTTCTTTTCTTTTATTTTCCACAATCACGCTCATCATTTTTCGTTGGGAGTCGAAAGGAAATTCATGAATCATCTTGTAATCGTTGTGCCGAATGCTTGGATGGAGCCCAGCTTTCATCGCAGCAACAACTAAAGCCCCTTCCGTCGGATCACCGTCTAACTTATATTCCTTTTCTTTTACAATTGTCGCATTACTGCATAACAATCCAAATGTCAGCAATTGCTTAAGTTCAGGGCTCCTATCAATTGAAATGGCTTTTCCATTTTCTGAAAAAGAACCGACCGGCTCATAGCCCGTACCCGAAACCTCTACCAATTTCCCGGGTGCCCAAATGTGAGTAACTGTCATTTTGTTTTGGGTTAATGTTCCTGTCTTATCCGAGCATATCACAGTCGCGCAGCCTAATGTTTCAACAGCCGGAAGCTTTCTGACGATGGCTCGCCTTTTAATCATTTTTTGGACACCGAGCGCAAGGGAAATCGTCACAACTGCCGGAAGCCCTTCGGGTATCGCCGCAACCGCCAGCGAAACCCCCGCCAAAAACATTGTATAAAGGTCGTGGCCATGCAAAATGCCAACTAATACGACGAGCGCTGTTAAAAATAGAGCAACAACAATTAAAATTTTTCCAAGTTGTTCAAGTTTTCGCTGCAGCGGTGTTTGAAGGGTAACAGTATTTTGAATCAAATGGGCAATCTTCCCCATTTCTGTTTTCATTCCAGTTGCTACAACAATCCCTAAGCCGCTTCCTTTAACAGCCAATGTTCCTTTAAATAACATATTATGTTGATCTGAAATAATGGGGTCCGTTCCAAAAATTTTTTTAGGGTCTTTATGAGACGGTTGTGATTCACCTGTTAGTGCAGATTCATCGACATACAGGCTCTTTGCGTCAATTAATCGGATATCCGCACCGATTCGATTCCCGCTTTCGATTTTCACAATATCCCCGATAGCAATGTTTGCTGTTGGAATCTCGGTCCATTTTCCGTCCCGAAGCACCTTTGTTTTTGGAGCTGTTAATTGTTTCAGGGCTTGCAGAGACTTTTCTGCTTTTCTTTCTTGGACAAAACCAAGCACTCCATTTAATAAAACAATTAAAATGATGGCGATGGCATCAATATACTCTCCTAATAAACCTGAAATCAACGTAGCCGCAAGCAACACAACAATTAAAAAATCTTTAAACTGGGATAAAAATATAAGCAATGCTGATTTTCGTTCCGGTTCATCAAGCTGGTTCAAACCATGCTTTTCCAACTTTTTTGCAGCCTGTTTGCTCGTCAATCCCTTTTGAATATTGCTGTTTAATTCTTTTTCGATCTCATCGACTTCTTTTCCGAACCAATTCATCTTTTCACCTCATCATTCCTTCACTCTGTTGGCTTAATCAATTTATATTCAGACAAGCTAAAAAACATGCTATACTTAGTGAAGCAAAAAGAGGTGAAATTATGGCATTTGACGGGATTGTGACACGCGCAATAACGAAAGAACTAAATGAACAAATTTTAAACGGCAGAATTAACAAAGTTCACCAGCCTTTTTCCACAGATATCATTCTTTCAATCCGGGCGAACGGAAAGAACCGCCAGCTGCTTCTATCAGCAAGCGCTAACTTTTCAAGAATCCATTTAACAAAGGAGCGCTTCGATAATCCGAAGCATCCGCCAATGTTTTGCATGCTGTTGAGAAAACATATAGAAGGCAGCATCATAAAGAAAATCAAACAAATTGATCTTGATCGTGTCATTCATATCGAAGTGGAAGCGAAAGACGAAATTGGAGACACCACAAAGAAGACATTAATTGTTGAGATTATGGGGAGGCACAGCAATGTCATCCTTGTCGACACTGAAAAAAAAGTAATCATAGACAGCATTAAACATTTGCCTCCCTCGGTGAATAGCTATCGAACCATTATGCCTGGCCAGCCATATATTGAACCGCCGCAACAAAACAAACTTAACCCTCTACATACAGATCGTGAAACATTATTGAAAAAAGTTGATTTTAACAGCGGAAAAATGGATCGCCAGTTAGTCTCAATTTTTGAAGGGCTCTCCCCTCTTGTTACGAAAGAAATTATCCATCGAACCGGGTTCATAAACAAAGAAAGCCTGCCAAACTGTTTCTTAGAAATGATGGAGTCTATTAAAGAACATCATTACGAACCAGAAATGGTACAAACGAAAGAAAGGGAAGCATTTTCTGTTATTCATTTAACACATTTAGAAGGCGAAAGAAAAACATTCGAATCAACAAGCGCTCTTCTTGACCGATTTTTCTTTGGTAAAGCCGAAAGGGACCGCATTAAACAGCAAGCACATGATTTGGAAAAATTACTTATCAATGAAGTAAGGAAAAATAAAAACAAATTAAAAAAACTCGAAAAAACTTTGAAAGACAGTGAAAAGGCTGAACAGTATCAATTGTACGGAGAGCTTCTGACAGCACATATGCATGAAATACAACGCGGAGATAAAGCAATTGAAGTTGAAAACTATTACAACCCGGGGGAAAAGCTAAAAATCTCACTTGATCCTTTAAAAACGCCTGCCGAAAATGCCCAAGCCTATTATAAAAAATATTCGAAAGCGAAAAATGCGCGTCTTGCAGTGAAAGAACAAATGGAAAAAACGAAGGAAGAAATAGCATATTTTGAACTTCTTGTCCTTCAAATGGAATCGGCGACACTTCAAGATGTCATTGAAATACGCGAAGAGTTGGAGGATGGCGGCTATATCAAAAGAAAGCGCCGCAAAGAAAAGAAAAAAACGGATAAACCCCAGCCGGAAACCTATGCATCAAGTGAAGGCGTCACTATTCTTGTTGGGAAAAACAATAGACAAAATGAATTTCTCACAATGAAACTTTCAAGAAAAAACGACACTTGGCTCCATGCAAAAGACATTCCAGGTTCTCACGTTGTAATTCGTGGAGAGGAATTTACAGAACAAACGCTACATGAAGCAGCAATTTTAGCCGCATATTTCAGCAAAGCAAAGCATTCAAGCAATGTACCCATCGATTTTACAAAAATTAAACATGTAAAAAAGCCAAGCGGTTCAAAGCCTGGCTATGTAACGTACGATCATCAGCAAACGATTTATGTCACGCCTGATGAGGATTTGATTATTAAACTGCGGCAGCAAGGTTAAACTTGAAATCCGAAAAGTAATTGAATACCTAGACGAAGCTCCTCGATAACTCACTATCTTCTAGTTGGGTTCATTGGGTTACCGGGGGCTAAAATCCTGTTATTTAATTCCCACGTAAACTTACCAAAAACTTAGCAAGGTCATTTACGCTTTCAATGTAATGGGCAGAATCACAAAGCTCAGCGTATTGGGACATCACGCTATCTCCACTTCCCCAAGATGACGTTGGTTCAGGGTTTAACCAATATACTTTTTTCACCCAGTTTCGAATCGCTTTAAAAGCGTCCAATCCCGGATCACGTCCATTGTTTCTTGCATCACCTAAAATTAATACGGAAGAGCTTCTCGCAAGTTCCGGCAGGTGTTTCTCTACAAATTGACCGAAAACCTGTCCATAATCACTGTTGCCAGAACCCAAGACAAGGTTGCTTTCTGAATAAAGTCCTTTCATGGAATGCGGGAAATCTTCCCTTGATACAAACCGCGTAATATCATCGATATCACTGATAAACCCATAACATTTTACCCCGGCAAATTGACTGCTAAAACAATTCGCCAATTGAAGGGCAAATTGGCTAAATATTTCTACAGACCCCGATAAGTCACAGAGAATCGCGATTCGCTCTTTTTTAGGCGTTTTTCTTTTGAAAATGACATCGATAGGGACGCCACCATTGGAAAGCGAGCTTCTCATCGTTTTTCTTAACTGCAAGATTCCTTTTTGATCATGATCTTTATATTTTTTTCGATAGGATAGCTTTCTTACAATATCCGGCACGATCTCCTGCATTTTTTTAAATTGTGTAAATGTAGCTTTAGATATCGAGAGATCGGAAACATCCTCACGTTTTTCCTGTATTCTAGTGCGGATTCTCCAGACATTGCGATCCCCTGAGCTATATCCTGAATTAAAAACAGTTTTTCGCAAAAAGGCCTCTGCCTGATTCAATGAATCTTTGGCATTTTGCTGATGCCACAAGCTCATGTCAGCATCTTGAGCAATCTTATGAGAAAGCTCTTCAAAATTCAGAAGTTTTCTAAGATCATAATAAAGCGCCCGCCTATCAGTGAAGCGTTTAAGGGGATTGCTTTGATGCCCAATTCCTTCAGCACCATGTTCTTTATCCGGTGAAATACCGGATCCCCCCTCTCCCGCCGAGCTTTTAAAACGATCGATCGCCATATTAAAAAGCTGTTCAATTTCTTCCTTATCGCCTTTTAAAATCGATTTCTCGAGAGATTGTAAAATATCGGGAAGTGTGTAGCCTGATTTACTAGCCCCATACCAACGCATCCACCAGCGTTCAAATTGTTCATTGAATAGAGAGGCTTTTTTTTCATCTTTTAACATGGTGGCTTGCAGAAACAAACGGATCGTTTCTCTATCCTCGACATTCCCCTTCTCTAAATCGGTGACGACTGAAGCAGCCTCCAGTGATTCCGGTATCGATACTGGGACTCCGGAAAGCCTTAATGAACTGCAAAGGTCAACGAGCTTACCTCTCATTTTTCTTCTTACCTTCTACTAGCCTTGAAAGATTTTGTTTGGCTCGTTCGATATCTTTGTGATCCTTAATCAGCACGTTTAGTGTTTGCACAACAATGTCCACATCAAGCGTTTCAATGCCCATCGCCAGCAAGGATTCCGCCCAGTCGACTGCTTCCGCAACACTCGGGGCTTTCCTGAGATCCATATTGCGAAGCTTTGAAAGAGCCATTGCAGCTTCGTCAACCAATTCGTCCTTTAGAGCCGGGACACGCTCATGTATAATGGCGGCTTCCCTCTCAGGGCTAGGATAATCAATGTATAAATACAAGCACCTGCGACGAAGAGCTTCCGATAAATGCCGCATCTGGTTAGAGGTTAAAATAACGATCGGCCGCTGAATCGCCTTCACAGTTCCAAGCTCGGGAATCGTCACTTGGAAATCACTTAATAACTCCAACAGCATACTTTCAAACTCAGGCTCTGCTTTGTCAATTTCATCAATAAGAAGAACAGCTTGCTCGTTCGTCCGAATAGCAGCTAACAGAGGTCTTTCCAGTAAAAATTCTTCTGAAAAAAGGTGCTTCACTGATTGTGAATCATCCTTGCTTGCTTGGAGAGAAAGAAGTTGCTTCCGATAATCCCATTCATATAATGCTTTTGCTTCATCAAGTCCTTCATAACATTGCAATCGAATAAGCGGCAGGCCTTTCCACAAGCTAATCGCTTTTGCGAGTTCTGTCTTCCCTACGCCAGCCGGCCCTTCAATTAAAATTGGTTTTTTCAAAGAGAAAGCTAATGATACGGTTGTGGCCGTCCGATCATCGGCAAGATAATGCTGCGATTTAAGGCCTTCTTTCGTTTCCTCCAATAGTACTTCTAACTTCGATCGATTTTCAATCTGATTCATGGAATAGTCCTTTCTGGAAAAAGTTGGAATCAACAAGTTGAACAAAAGAATTTTAACTTACAGTTGGTTCAAGTTTGGCAAGGATGCATTCAAGGAACTTCGAAACCATCCGAGCGACTGCAAGTTAAAACTTCTCTTCGTTTAGATATCCAGACTCAAAAGACTGCTATTAAAATCTTTTGTTCCTATCATATATAAGTTATTTTACATTCTTGTTTTCATTGTACACCGAAAGATGGGTAATTTGATTAAATTCTTTTATTTTCCATCGCTCTTCGTGAAAATGAATATGGCTTATCGAAGCATTCGACAATTTTAATTTCTCCCGGCCCATTTCTCCGTTTGATAAAAAAGCAAACAATGAATTAATCACTGCCCCGTGTGTGACAAGCAATACTTCATAACCACCGTATTGTTGGTTGATTTTATTCAAACCAGCCATGATTCGTTTTCGAAACGAAAGCCCATCCTCTTTATTTGGGTACTTTCGATCTGGAAATGCTGAACGGATTTCTTCTAGCGACATGCCTTCTGCATCGCCAAAATCTCTTTCCGAAAAGTCATTCATCTCAATCAAGGGAAGATGTAAAGCTTGGTTTATAATTTCGGCTGTTTGTTTTGCCCTTTTCAACGGGCTTGTTATCATCACATCCCAATTTCTTCTTTTTAAGAATTCCCTGCATTCTTCCGCTTGTTTCATGCCTATTTTATTTAAAGGGATGTCTGTTTTTCCTTGGAGCCTTCCGCTCGCATTCCAATCCGTTTCCCCATGTCTAACTAGAAATAGTGTAGTAATCTTTGATTCCCCCATTCAATTCTATAGTAAAAGGATTCTACAATCTAATTCAACTCCTTTTTTAAAAAATCTTTTTTTAGTCATTCAATGGGCACATCTGTAAAACCACCAGTGTCGTCGTCTCTTTGTTGCTCGTTTTCGAAATAGGCGCTGTGTCCTTCACCGTGACCATCATTACTGGATTCATTATTCGATTCATTGCCAGAATCACTATTGAGTTCATAACTAGATTCATCCTCAGCGTCCACCGTTTCATTTTCAGTTTCTTTCTCCAAGTTTTCCAAATCACCTATCAACTCTTCAGCAATCCCGGCTGGAATGGCACTATTTCCGTAAGTCGCTCCTATATTTAATTGCCCGCTAATATCCTTGATTCCCAAACAACCAAAATTATTGTTTTGCTCGTATTTATCCAACAAGATTTTATCTATTTTTAATTCCCGAATGACTACTGGTTTTTCTTCCCTTTCTGTGGTTAAATTTATTTTCATCCTTTGTATTTCACCTTTTAGTTCGTTAGTCTGCTGCAGGTTTTCTTCCATGAGATCTTTCACTACTGAAAAATTTTTTTCCATAACAGATATTCTATCCTTCAAGCTGTCTATTTCCTTCCGGATAGGGCTTAATTTCCGTGAAAAATACTCAGATAGCTGCAAATAAAGGCGCTGTTGAATGGCAGAAAGCGCTTCTCGTTTTAAAGTTTCTTTCTTCTCAGGTTCCCGAGGAGATTCCTTTTGTTTATTTTTGTTATATGTAGATGAAAAAGCTTCTGATTGCCACTTGTTTTCCAATTTCACAAAACGCTTCATATGTACATCCAATGTATTTGTTTTTAATTCAAGTGCCTTCACTCTTTTTGTTAGTTTATTTATTTCATCATCATTATTTTCATTCCGGTCGAATAATCCTTTTATAGGCATCATTCATTTCACACCTTTTTTGAAAAGAATTTTGTCCAAAAATTTGCGAAAGGAGCTGTTGCAGATGAGGGCAAGGACAATTGGGTTGCATGATTTACAAATTCAAACAATAGATGGATCTTGCTCCATTAACATAGGCAGAGCCCGCATGGTTGGAAGTCATGTAGTCAATCATCGAAATGAAGGATTTGGTGAACAAAGTGCCGATGGAGTCATACGCATCAAATCCGTTTCTATTGTAGAGGATTCAGATGTCATGGATACGAATGCAATAAAAAATATGCTTTTATAGAATAGAAATATTTTCATGTTCGGTATATTTCCTGATATATGTAACAAACAGAAGGCCGCAATCAAATCTGGCTTGCACATCTTTACTTTCAGTAGGTTCCGGCAGCTCAATGAGCCTTTCAAACTCTCCATATTTTCGCTCATTTAGAATAGAAGATCCTGAAACGACTGGTATTTTACTTCTTCCTTTAACAAGCAATTTATTTCCGGAAAGGGATAATTGAACATCTTCTTTCCTGAGTCCAGGCAATTCAATGATGACTATTACTTCTGTATCTGTTACAAAAATGTCTACCAAAGGGAATTCAGTTGGGGTACTGCTCGTATGTGATTCCCTTGTATAACCATGATTATTTTGCTCCGAAGTACCTGGATTTTGTTGGGTTGAACCCGTATTTTGCTGGGTTTGACCCGAATGTTGGTCAAAAATAGTATCCCAAAAGTTCCCGCTTTGGTATTTTTGTGCCATTTCCATCCACTGTTTTATCTTCTCCATGTCCATTACCTTTTACCTCCAACATATGTCTTTTCACCTAGACAGGAATCGATTTAGTTACACATCTATTCTATGTTCAAAAGGAGGCTTCATCGAACGGAGGTTAAGCATACCGAGCGTGTGAAACTCGGGGTGAAAGGTTGAATCCTAAAAAACCTGGAAAAAAATTAACTTTCTAGTGCACCATTCGTGCATCTTTTACTGATTGCAAACTTCTTATATTTGACCTTCACATCACAAATTAAGCAAAGGTTGAGTTAAATATATATGTATTTACACGGTTAGCCATTCATTACACCGATTATTTGCGCTTTTGCTTAAAGTTTCTTTTTTACCACATAAGTGATGCGGCTCTGTAATATATTCACTAAAAGGAGGGAGGGGCTCTAAATGAAAGGGGCATCGATCAATATCAATATATTTATTTTGAAGATCAATTCTTTCGAAAACGCTTCTGCCGTCAATGTAGGCCAAAACTTATTAGCTGATTGGCATAACTCAGATAAGAAAACGCAAGGGTTCGGACAAAATTTTGGGGATAGAAGTGATTTTGTAAGCCCCCAAAGCTTTATTGATGACCGAGATCAAGTGGATTCTCCAGCCTCCTTTAACGTCTTACCTAAAAAGAGGGAGGGATAACAAATGTTTTTTGGACCTTTAGTCGTAAACGTGTTTGGAATCAAAGTGAACGCAATGGATAGGAATTCATCGATGAATTTGGCGCCTTCTCCGCGTGTAGACACCTTTTTGACGTTTAAACAAAACTATGGTTTAGGAGAAGAAAACGGCGACTTTTCCCTTGTAAATTTGCCACTGAATTTTGTAAATGACTCCGATGTAAATGACACGAATGCCCAGAAGTCAAGTATCGTGTAACATGTCAAACCCACCCACAAACATGGGGAAAGGCTAATCTCCAAAGTTCTGGCTCCCTCATTTAACTACAGCAATTCGTATTTAAAGCCTCAAAAATACAAGTTGCTTTTTCCTCACATTCAAGGCGCCTGCAATGTGGTTGGCAGCGATGCAAAAACTTGATTTTCGTACGATCAATGAATTTCATGGGGATCGCATGAAAAAGATGGATGAATGATTTGAATCCAGGAAGTGTTAGTTGTGTGTTATTCATGATTAGCAATCTTCGGAGCATCACTCATAAACAATCGTCCTTTCTGGAGTGTTGTGTGGTAACTTCATTCCATTAGAAGGGACGATTGTTTTTTATGAGCTTTACATAAAAATAAGGAGGCTGCAGCAGAAAATCATTTTTCAATGACTTTCTGAACAACCCCTTCACATTTCACTCTATGTATTTATTTCTTTTTTTCAATAACGCCTTCTTGTTTAAAACGTTCAATATCGTCAGTTGAATAATTTAATTCCTTTAGAATTTCTTCTGTGTGCTCGCCCAGCTCCGGAGAATGCATTCTTAATTCGCCTGGTGTTCGAGAAAATTTTATTGGGAACCCGATCTGTTTAATCTTTCCTGCTTTCGGATGGTTCATTTCTTTTAACATTTCTCTTTCCAGAACTTGCGGATCTGAAAATACTTCATCCAACTCGTACACTGGCCCTACACATGTATCCTCTTCTTTAAGCAGGTCAAGCCATTCCTTTTGATTTTTTTGTTTAAATAGATCTGTCATGTCCTGCCGAAGCTGGTCTTGGGCATCTTCTTTATCTTTAAGTGGAATCCATTCAGGTTTTTCGATTAACTCACAAAGCCTGTTCCAAAACTTATCTTCCAAAGCCCCTACTGCTAAATACTTTCCGTCCTTTGTTTCATACACATCATAGCACGCATTTTTGCCGGAGAGGCGTGTGTTTCCCCGCTGCTTCACATTGCCTGTCGCAAAGTATTCAGATGCAGCGGCATATAACCATGAAACGGCCCCATCCAACATTGAAATATCGACAAACTGTCCTTTACCTGTGCGTTCACGGTTAACCAATGCCATGAGAATCCCTGACAATGCCATGAGGGCACCGCTTCCAATATCCGCAATTTGCACACCAGGAACAACTGGTTTCTCATCTTTTAAACCAATTAATCCTAGGACTCCACTGTATCCAACATAATTGATATCATGTCCTGGTAACAGTCGATACGGTCCAGTTTGCCCATACCCTGAAAGCGAACAATACACGATTCCCGGATTGATTTTTGATATTTCTTCATATGACAATCCGAGTTTATCCATTACCCCTGGCCGGAAGCTTTCCAAAATAACATCGGCATCCTTTGCCATCTTCTTAAAAATTTCTTTGCCTTCTTTCGTTTTCAAATTGATTGTCATGCTCTTTTTGTTTCGATTTAGTAATAGGTGCCTTGAACCGATGCCGCCAATATATGGCTTGGCCCACCTTGCGTAATCACCGAGTTCAGGTTCTTCAATTTTGATGACATCTGCGCCGTAATCCGCCAGCATCAGAGAACAATAAGGCCCAGGCAATAACCTTGATAAATCCAATACTTTGATTCCTTCCAATGTACTCATTTTATTCATCCCTCTCCAATCTTTTCCCTCTTTTTTGTTTGCACTAATTGCTGCATCCCCATGTTTTTTGAAATAATGACTTTCATTTGTTCGTGTAAAAATTGGGTTGTAACCCATGGCCATCATGTAACTGGATACGTAACGAGTGGACGCAACATTAAACTCTTTCCACTAGACTGATTATGAGGAAGTGAGAATCGCAAATAGATCACTTGACTCTATTATAATGCTCGGATCCACTTTGGATCCAGTCTCCATATAAATTTCTTATAGCAAACAATTTTTTTCTCTTCCCTGGTACTAAATCTTCTGGTGTAGCTCGTAATCTCACTATGTACCTATATCGCGGGCTTTGCCGATATCCTGTGTTTTATCTTTTTTAAAAAGGGAATAAAAAATACGAAGACGAATAATTAGGAGACTGAACATGAATACACGAAAAGTTTCTCTACTGTTTGTTGCAATTGTAAGTGCTAGTCTCATTGCAGGTTGTGTTTCAAATAACCATACAATGGATAGTCAAACTGAAAACTCTGGTTTATCGCCTTCAGAAAAAAATAACAATGGTGATAAAGTGGATGCGGCAGAGGCGAACGCTGAGGAGAATGCTTCAGACAAAGAAGCGACAAATAGCCATCAGAATCAAACCGAATCTAAAACAACCAACGACATTACGGAAAAGTTAAAAATGGACGCAGCATTCATTAAGCAACCAACGAACTTTCCGGTTAAAGAAGAGGTTAAACCTGAAATAGTGAAAAATGAAGAAAATGCCTACTCGATCGCCTATCATTCCGTCTCTGGGGAAGAGCTTGCCAAATTTTCAGGAATCCGTCATGACTCGGTTCAAGCAGCAAGCGATTCAATAGGTGATTTTATGAACGGGAAAGAAGTGGAGCCTTTTGAAGAGGGAAAAGAAGACCTTGGATACGGCATCACTGGCTATGGTGAAGGAGCTGCCGGACATGCATACTTCAGCTGGAAAGAAGGAAATTGGCTGATGAGTATAGCATCCATCAATGAAGACGAAATGAACAATCAAGAAATAGCCAAAAAAATGGTGGAATATCTGGAAACCCATATGCTTCCGGCACCTAAGGACTCAGGAATTGTATACGCGGAATATCCACAGGGCGGAGAAAAAGTAAATGTTGATATCCGCTGGCAGGATGAAGAAATGATTTATCAATTGGAAACAACCGAAGTCCCACTGGATGCACTCGAAATGGCCACTTCAGTAGAATAGACGCGAAAACCCACGTGCTGGCAATACCAGTACGTAGGTTTTCATTAATTCCCCCCGTTCCATCATCCCGTCATAAAATGCGTCCATATACACTTAATTATGAAGCTCTTTCCTCATACCGTTTAATGATCTCTACAATTACGTTAACCGCCTTCTCCATCACATCAACGGAAACATATTCAAATTTTCCGTGCATGTTCTCTCCTCCTGCGAAGATATTTGGTGTGGGCAGACCCATATAAGAAAGTTGTGAGCCATCCGTGCCCCCGCGGATGGGCTGCACGATTGGCTGAATATCCAAATGTCGCATTGCTTCGTAGGCGATATCAACGATTTCTTTCACTGGTTCAATTTTATCTCTCATATTGTAATATTGATCGTTCATATCCAGGATGATGTTCTCTTCTCCGTACTTTCCCTGAAGTTCTTCGACAATTTGCTGTATTTTGGTTTTTCTTGCTTGAAATTTCTTCTTATCGAAGTCCCTGATAATATAAGAAAGTTTCGCTTCTTCCACATTCCCCTCGACGGAGATCAAATGATAAAAGCCTTCATAACCTTCTGTTGATTCCGGGGCTTCGTCTTCGGGAAGGCGTTTATGAAATTCCATTGCAATTTTCGAAGCGTTTACCATCTTGCCTTTGGCTGTGCCAGGATGAACACTTTTTCCTTTTAACGTAATTTTGGCTGCGGCAGCGTTAAAGCTTTCATACTGCAATTCACCGAGCGGACCGCCATCGATGGTGTATGCATATTTCGCATTGAATCTTTTCACGTCAAACCGGTGTGGACCTCTGCCGATTTCTTCATCAGGCGTAAAAGCCACTCTAACTTTCCCGTGCTTGATTTCCGGATGGCTAATCAAATATTCCATGGCCGTCATAATTTCTGCAATACCCGCCTTGTCATCTGCACCTAAAAGCGTTGTCCCGTCGGTTGTAATCAGCGTGTGGCTGACATATTCGGCAAGCTCCGGGGAATCTTCCGTCGATAAAACCACGTTTAACGCTTCATTGAGCACAATGTCTTTCCCGTCATAGTTTTCCACGATTTGAGGCTTGACATTTGCCCCGGTAAAATCAGTAGCTGTATCCATATGGGCCAGAAATCCAATGGTCGGAACGTCTTTTTCCGTATTTGCAGGGAGCGTAGCCATCACATATCCATTGTCATCCATGGTGACCTCTTCCATCCCAATTTCTTTTAACTCCTCGACCAGCATATTTGCAAGCTCTAGCTGTCCGGGTGTGGATGGGCAGGTGTCGTACTTCTCGTTGGATCGGGTGTCCACTTTTGCGTAGGTTATAAATCGGTTGACAAGTTCTTCTTTCATCGTTCATATCATCTCCAATGCCGTGTTTTCTTTATCTTAGCATATTGAGCGTACAGCTACATGCTTGTGGAACGGGAATTTCATAGGTGTCAATATCAGGTTCCAAGTTCCAGCATTGGTTATTCATAACAGCAGATCCTACTTCTATGTCAAAGAAATTAGACACGAAGAGTTTAGATTTTAATTTCTCATCTGTTTCGTTTTGTCGTTTAGTGAGGTTAGGATGCCTTTCAAAGCCATCAAGGGTAAAGACTGGGCACCTCCTACATCCTTACTAGACTTTTTAAATCTATTATTCGTATTCTAAAAGCTTTTAAATAAAAAAGCCTTCGTTAACTGAAGACTTTCTAAGATTTTGTTAACTTATTGCATTTAAAAAACGTGTAAGACTTTCTTCAACACATTCAGAAACGAGTAAAATGAATGGTTCAAGATCACCGTTCACACTTGCTTTTTCAAGCGTCTCATAATAATAAAGCCGTTTTTCACGGTCTGCTTTAATAATTGCAGGCGGGAAACCTGCTCCCATCAGAATAAGATTCATGAGTAATCTTGCAGTACGTCCATTCCCGTCAATAAATGGATGAATATATACAAATTGAAAATGAAAACGAGCTGCAAGCTCAACCGGATGTAGTAAATCTTGATTTTTCTTGAACCAAATAAGCAGCCGCTTCATTTCTTCGGCGACTTGTAAAAAATGCGGAGGCTTGTGAAGGCTTCCTGAAATACCGACATTTACTGAACGATATGTACCTGCATTTTTATCATCAATATTTTTTAAAACGAGCGCATGCAGATCTTTAATGATCCGTTCCGACAGCTCGCTATTTTGTTCAACGAGTGTTTCAACAAAATCAATCGCTTCAGCATGATTAATGGCCTCAAAATGCTCACGTAATGTTTTACCCCCGACTGTTATTCCTTCCTCGACCACCATTTTCGTTTCTAGCAAGGATAATGTATTGCCTTCAATGGCATTGGAATGGTATGTCCAGTCCACTCTAAACACTTCTCGAAGATTTTGAAGCACTTCAGGAGGAAGGGGTCTATTCTTATTTAATTGTTCTTTAAGCGTATCGATTTTTGAAAAATCAAGCATTTAATGCCACCTTCCTTTCTCATGAAAAATGATTTTCAATTGTTAATGAACAAATAGTTTCTTTTAACTTATTTTTTTCCTTTGTGAACAACATCAAACCGATTCGGATTACTTATTTTTTCCACTTCAAACTTATTGATAAGCTTAACATTTCAAAAATGTTAAATCAAAATATGCGGGTTAAGTACTAGTAATCTTTTCTTGAATGGCCTTCTATTATAAAACTTACTACAAAAAACCAGGATGATTCTTTATTACAGTTCACTAGAGTCATCCTGGTTGCATAGTATTAAACTTAGGCTTTTTGATACTTCTCCTTGCATTTGATACGTGTTCTTGCTCCTAATCTCGCTTTAACCATCCGATTGATTCAGGATCTTGTGACCATTTTTTTATCATTTCTTGACCTGTAGCATCAATTTCGCCGCCTTCAGCCGCTGCCTTCATTAAGGCATCAAGATTAGTAAGTGTATGCACCGTTAAATTGGCTTCGTTTAAAAGTGTGATTCCTTTTTCAAGTCCATAGCTGAAAATGGCAGCGACGCCTAATACATTGGCTCCCGCTTCTCTTAAAGCATTGGCGGCATTAATGACACTGCCTCCGGTAGAGATTAAATCTTCAATGACGACAACATTTTCCCCCGCAGCAATTTTCCCTTCGATTTGATTGCCTTTGCCATGCTTTTTAGCAGAGCTTCGTACATAAACCATCGGCAATTGTAATCGTTCACTTACTAAAGCAGCATGCGGGATACCTGCTGTGGCAGTGCCAGCGATGACATTGACTTTTGGAAAATGATCTTTTATCACTGAAACGAGTCCGTCTGCGATTCTGCCACGCACTTCTGGATAGGATAGTGTCAGGCGGTTATCGCAGTATATCGGCGATTTCATTCCTGATGTCCAAGTGAAAGGGTCGTTTGGCTTTAAAAAGACGGCTTGTATTTCGAGTAAATCTTTTGCAATTGTTAAGGCTAATTGTTCCATTCGTATACCACCCTTTCATATGCTTCAAGCGGGTTGCCACTTTTTGTTACACTTCTGCCGACAACGATAAAGTCGCTGCCTAGTTTTCTCGCTTTTTCAGGTGTGACGATTCTCGTTTGGTCGTCCGCTTTGTCCCCTGGAAGGCGAATCCCAGGTGTAACCGTAATAAAATCAGTTATTTTTTCTTTAACGAGAGGCACTTCCAATGCTGATGATACAATCCCGTCAAGCCCTGCTTCTTTTGTAAGCTTTGCATAGTGGAGCACAGCCTCTTCCATGTGGCTGTTGATGAGAAGCTCTTCTTTCAACATTTTTTCTGACGTACTTGTAAGCTGGGTTACAGCGATGCAAAGAGGCCGATGCCTCCCTGCAGCTGTCCCTGCTTCAAGCCCCTCCATTGCAGCTTCCATCATTTTCTTTCCACCTGCCGCATGGACATTCACCATATCAATATGAAGTGTCGCAAGGCTTTTCATTGCTTCTTTTACCGTGTTCGGAATGTCGTGTAATTTCAAATCGAGAAAGATCCAATGACCCGCTTCTTTTAACTTTTTTATCAAATTAGGGCCTTCTTTATAAAATAGCTGCATGCCGACTTTTACGTATAATTTTTCACGGTCGAATTGGGATAAAAATTGGTCGGTAGAATCCATAGACGGAAAGTCAAGCGCTATGATTGGCTGATTCATGACGGAATCACTTCATTATTCACAAATTCTGGCATAGGTTTCATCGTGAACGCCATCATTTCTAGGACTTTTAATAAGGCGACGGCTGTATCAATGGATGTGAAGCAGACCACTTCATTTTCAACTGCTTCCCGGCGAATTCTAAAACCGTCTCTTTCAGGCTGCTTTCCTTTTGTTAAAGTGTTAATAACAAAGTTCGCTTCTCCTTCTCTGATCACATCAAGTAAGTTTGGCTTTGCCGCTTCAATTTTATTTACAACGGTCACAGGAATCTTTCTCTCTTGAATTGCTTTTGCTGTTCCTTCCGTTGCGAGGATTTGAAAGCCGATTTCATAAAAGCGTTCAACAATCGGCATGACTTCTTGCTTGTCTTTATCGGAAATCGTAAATAAGACAGAACCGGTTGTCGGGATATTCATTCCTGACGCAAGCAAGCCTTTGTATAACGCTTTTTCCAATGTTGCATCTTTCCCCATGACTTCGCCTGTGGACTTCATTTCTGGTCCAAGGGTAATGTCAACACGTCGCAGTTTTGCAAAAGAAAAGACTGGAACTTTTACATAGACGCCTTCAACTTCTGGGTGCATGCCAGATGAGTAACCGAGATCTTTCATTTTCGCTCCCAAAATGACTTTTGTTGCTAGGTTTGGCATTGGTACACCGGTTATTTTGCTTAGGAATGGAACCGTTCGGCTTGAACGTGGATTCACTTCAATTACATATATTTCATTATCATGCAGAACGAACTGGATATTAAGCAGCCCTACGACTTGTAATCCTTTTGCTAGAGCAGTTGTTCGCTCGATAATGACTTTTTTCGTTTCATCTGAAAGGTTTTGCGGCGGGTAAACGGCGATTGAGTCCCCCGAATGCACACCTGCACGTTCAATATGCTCCATAATGCCAGGGATAAATACGGTCTCCCCGTCTGAAATGGCGTCAACTTCAATTTCTACCCCGGTTAAATAGCGGTCGATTAAGACAGGATGCTCTGGATTTATTTTTACGGCGTTTTCCATATAATGAAGCAGTTCTTCTTTTTGATAGACGATTTCCATTGCGCGTCCTCCCAGCACGTAGGAAGGACGGACGAGAACTGGATAGCCGATTTCTTCGGCAATGCCGACTGCTTCCTCAACAGACGTTGCTGTTTTTCCTAAAGGTTGTGGAATATCGAGATTTCTCAAAAGATGTTCGAATTCGTCGCGGTTTTCAGCCCGATCCATGTTTTCAAGCGTTGTTCCTAAAATTTTGACGCCTCGCTCCGCTAATTTCGAAGCCAAATTGATTGCCGTTTGACCGCCAAATTGAACGATGACACCTTCAGGTTGTTCCCTGTCAATGATATGCATGACATCTTCAACGGTGAGCGGTTCAAAGTAAAGCCTGTCGGAAGTCGTAAAGTCGGTTGATACGGTCTCAGGGTTGTTATTAATAATGATTGCTTCATATCCTGCTTCTTGAATCGCCCACACAGAATGGACTGTTGCATAATCAAATTCAATGCCTTGTCCGATGCGAATCGGTCCAGAACCTAACACCACAACACTTTTCTTGTTTGATGTTTCGGTTTCATTTTCATTGCCAAATGTACTGTAAAAATAAGGCGTGTCAGATTTATAGCCGATGGAATCAACAATTCTGTATGCAGGCATTATAGCGTTGTTTTTACGCAATTCATAAACATCGCACTCATTCATTTGCCATGCTTCTGCGATCGCTTCATCAGAGAAACCGTAGTTTTTTGCCTTTCGTAAAAGAACCACATTATTCGGTCCATCTTCTAATTGTTTTTCTAGTTGTACGATATGTTCAATTTTTTCAAGAAAATGTCTCGTAATTTTGCTTAACTCATAAATTTGTTCGACAGTATAGCCTCTACGAAAGGCTTCCGCAATCACAAATAATCTTTCATCATCCGCTTGAACGATTCGTTTTTCGAGCATTTCTTTTGATAGCTGTCCCATCTCCGAAACTTTAATATGCATCACATTCGCTTCCAGTGAACGGACCGCCTTTAAGATCGCCTCTTCAAAGTTGCTTCCGATTGCCATCACTTCGCCCGTTGCTTTCATTTGTGTACCAAGCTTGCGGTTTGCTGATTCAAATTTGTCAAATGGCCAGCGCGGAATTTTGGCAACGATGTAATCAGGCTTAGGTTCAAATCCCTCATAAGATTTGCCCGTTACTGGATTTTCAATTTCAGAAAAATGTAAGCCGACTGCGATTTTTGCGGCTATTTTTGCGATTGGATAAGCGACCGCTTTCGAAGCGAGTGCTGATGAACGGCTCAATCTTGGATTTACTTCGATGACGTAGTACTTTGATGAATCAGGGGAAAGCGCAAGTTGCACATTGCATCCCCCTTCAATCCCAATTGCACGCACGATGTTAACGGATGCGTTTCGAAGCATATGATAATCACTTTCCGAAAGTGTTTGGTTAGGCGCGACAACGATGGAATCACCTGTATGCACACCGACAGGATCAACATTCTCCATATCGCAAATAACATTTACTTCATCGTTTGAATCTCTAATGACTTCAAATTCAATTTCTTTAAAGCCGGCAATACTTTCTTCAAGGAGACATTGCGTCACAGGGCTATATTTTAAACCGCTCGTTACGATTTCAACTAAATCGTGTTCGTTTTCTACAATGCCTCCACCTGTTCCTCCAAGTGTATAAGCAGGACGTACAATAATCGGATAACCGACTTTATTTATAAAGTCAAATGCTTCTTCAAGTGTGTGAACAATTTCACTTTTCGGCACAGGTTCATGAATCTCATGCATTAAGCTTCTGAACATGTCCCGGTCTTCTGCTTTTTGAATTGCATCTAGGTTTGTTCCTAACACTTCAACTTTAAAACGATCGAGAACACCTGCCTTATGCAATTGCATCGCCATGTTCAAGCCTGTTTGTCCTCCAAGAGACGGCAATAGTGCGCATGGACGTTCTGTCTGTATAATCCTCGTCACAAATTCCAATGTGAGTGGTTCAATATATACTTTATCTGCCATCGTCGTATCTGTCATAATTGTTGCAGGATTGGAGTTCACTAAAATAACCTCATAGCCTTCTTCTTTTAACGATTGGCATGCTTGTGTACCGGAATAATCAAACTCCGCAGCTTGTCCAATGGTGATTGGACCGGAACCAATGACTAGAATTTTTTTGATGTCTGTTCTTTTCGGCATGAAGCAACGTCCCTTTCATTCTAAAATTTGTTATTCTGTATGCTGCCAAACAATGTTTCCTTCAGAAATTGTTAAAGTTGGCCAACCTTTGCATTCCCAGCCTTTGAACGGCGTGTTTTTCCCTTTTGATAGAAATTTATCTGGGTCAATTGCGATTTCATTGTTAAGGTCAATGACCGCAATATCAGCAATGCTGCCTTCTTGCAGCCTTCCATATGGCAACTCGAAAGCTTGAGCCGGCTTGATTGTAAGGAAATCGACAAGTTGCTTTAATGTCAGAATGCCTTTCTCGACTAAATTTGTATAAAGGAGAGGAAAAGCTGTTTCAAGGCCAACAATTCCAAACGGCGCACGTTCAATTCCGACCGATTTTTCTTCTTCCGTATGCGGTGCATGGTCTGTTGCGATAAAGTCAATTGTCCCGTCTAAAAGGCCTTCAATCAACGCGTCGCGATCTTCTTTCCCTCTTAATGGCGGATTCATTTTGTAATTCGGATCAAGGCTTGATGGAATATCTTCATCACAAAGCAATAAATGGTGCGGCGTCACTTCCGCTGTTACGTTGATACCCGCCCGTTTTGCGTCTCTCACAGCGCGAACTGACTCTTTCGTGCTAATATGGCATACATGATAGTGAGCATGGGCCGCTTCAGCAAGCAAAACATCACGCGCAATATGAACGGATTCGCAAACAGATGGAATGCCATGTAATGAATGCTGTTTCGAAAAACTTCCCTCATGTACGGAGCCTTTGTTGATGAGCGTATTTTCTTCGCAATGGGCCACAATCGCTGCATTTACACTTTGAGCTTCTTTCATCGCTTCTAACATTTTTCCGGCGTTTTGAACTCCCACGCCGTCATCTGTAAAAGCGAATGCTCCAGCTTCTTTTAAAGCGTCAAAATCTGTAAGCTCTTCACCAATTTGCCTTTTCGTTATCGAAGCATACGGAAGAACACGAACGACAGCCGTTTTTTCAATGCGTTCCTTTAATTTTAAAAGTGTTTCTTTGTCATCAGGAACCGGCCTTGTATTCGGCATGGCAGCAATCGTTGTAAAACCACCTCTTGCGGCTGCCTTTGTCCCTGTTTCGATCGTTTCTTTATGCTCCCCTCCAGGCTCGCGTAAATGCACATGCAAATCAACCATTCCAGGAATAACAAGTTGCCCTTCCAAATCAATCACAACTGCATCTGTTTCCTGTTCTATCGTTTCAGCAACTTTTTCAATGAATCCATCTTCAATTAAAATGTCACAACATTCCAGTTCGTTGCGATCCGTTACGATTCGCCCGTTTTTTAACAAAGTTCCCATATGCCTTCTCCCCTCTCATATGCCAAGCTTGCTACTGCTCTCTTTAAAACGGCCATGCGAACAAATACGCCATTTTTCACTTGTTTAAAGATCCTTGATTTTGGCGATTCAACAAGTTCGGGAGCAATCTCTACCCCACGGTTTACTGGAGCGGGGTGCATAATAATGCTATCTTTTTTCATTCTTTGAGAACGTTCGATTGTCAGTCCGAATTTTTGATGGTATTCATGAACCGATAGTTCCATATTATTCATATTGTGGCGTTCATGCTGAATTCGAAGCATCATAAGGACATCCGCTTCCTCAACAGCTTGGTCAAAATCGATGTATTCACCTAATGAAGCATCCCACCATTCGATTGGACCAGAGAACTTCACGTTCGCACCTAACCTTTTCAAAACCTCTGCATTGGAACGCGCGACTCGGCTATGTTTCACATCCCCATTGATGGCAATATTCAAACCTTCAAAAATGCCAAATTCCTGCCTGATTGTCATTAAATCCAATAATGATTGTGTTGGGTGGTTGCCGCATCCGTCACCGGCGTTAATGATTGGAATCGAAATATTTCCTTTTAACGAATGATAGAAGCATTCGTCAGCATGGCGGATGACAACAACATTTGCACCTATTTCTTCTAATGTCCGAACTGTATCATATAAGCTTTCGCCTTTTTGAACGCTTGAATGTTCGGCGGAAAAATGCAGGACATCAAGCCCGAGCTTTTTTTCTGCCACTTCAAAGCTAAATCTTGTTCTCGTGCTAGGCTCAAAAAAAAGATTCGCGGCAAACATTTTTTTCTTGGGTTCCCATGTCATCCCTTTTTCAAATAATGCTGCTTCATGAAGGATTTCATAAATATCTTTAGTTGATATTTCTTTCATTTCCAATAAATCTTGCATTTTAATCCTCCTCTATATTTAGGGCCTGCTTAGCAAAAGCTCCATTAAAAATAAAAAACTCCTTGCCTGCAGCTTGGCAAAGAGTTTACAGCACTCCCGTAAAAACGGTGAGCACATCATCCTCTTTCCAAGCCTCTCTGGACTTCTTTAAAAGAGATTATTTCTTCGTTATGCTTACTTTATCCACTTTATCGACTTCCAACAATTCAACATTCACAATTTCAGAGCGTGAAGTTGGAACATTTTTTCCGACGTAATCGGGACGAATCGGCAGTTCACGGTGGCCGCGATCGATAAGTACGGCTAATTGAATTTGAGCAGGACGGCCTAAATCAATTAATGCATCCATTGCTGCTCGAACTGTTCTGCCAGTATAAAGAACGTCATCAACTAAAATTACTTTTTTATTTGTTACATTTTGTGGAAGGGAAGTTGATTTCAGCGTTGGTTCATTGTCTTCATGGTTTACAGTCAGATCATCACGATAGAGCGTAATGTCTACTTCTCCAACGGGTATGCTGGAGCCTTCGATTTGTTCAATTCTTTTCGCCAATCGTTCAGCGATGTAAATCCCTCTCGTTCGAATTCCGATAAGAATACAATCTTCGATGCCTTTATTTCTTTCGATAATTTCATGCGCAATTCGTGTCAATGCTCTTCTAATTGCTTGTTCATCAAGAATTTCAGCTTGTTTTTTCAAAACACCACCACCAATCGCAATAAAAATCCCCTTCACCAGTTGATTGGCAAAGGGGGCATAGACATACTAATCCTCATGTCATAGTCGTTCCTTTTCAGCCTCACGGGACTGGTGTTAAAGGCTATTCACTTTAGCTATCAATAATTATTACAGAGTTTACTTACAATGTCAATAAATTTTTTCCTTCTTTTTATAGAGATGAATGACTTTCAAACTCCTCCCACAGCAGCGAAATGAGCATTTCTTGAAAGATTTTGATTGGATATCTTGAACCCTGTTCGTTTGCCAGTAACATCTCGATCAGTTGTTCATCCCAAGCAAGTTTCATATTTTTCAACGCTCTGATTTCATCGTTCGAAAAAGATAACCCGTATCGTTTATTTTGCTTGCCCTCATCACGATATATCCCGCGATTCTTTCTCCACCACGCTACTGCTTGGCGCGTCATACCCCAAGGGTGCCAGTAATCGCGATACCTTTCATGAAGCATGTAAGCGATTGTTAAACCTTTGACATCGAGGTCGCCGCTGTAATACATGTGCACACCTTGATCTCCGAAAAAATCTAGCAACTCAAGCGCTGCATGACTTGGTTGACCGCTTGTACAAATAATTGGAGGAATCATTTTCCCAATTGGAGCATCACTTAATTGATCCAATATCATTGAACAAATCGAAGGATTTTCGCTAATGAAAACTTTTTTTGTACTGAGAACTGCTTGCAACCAATTGTTCTCGTTTTTAGACTTCTGTTCGATGTCTCCTGCTTTCATCCTCCACCGTGGAATGATTTTCTTGAGCATCCGAAGAGTTATCGCGTAGCTATACTCTTGTTGTTCACCGCTATTGCAGGTCACACCCAAAATCAACACTTGCGAGGATAGGTCATCTAGCGCAAGCCCGACACTCTGGTATTGCTTTCGACTAAAAATTGAATTTTCAATTTCCTCTTGATGTTCAGTTTGGCTGCGGTTAATAAACAAAATCCCATAGTAAAATAGCCTGCCTGAAAAACGATCTCGATCAAAAAAGTGAGCGTCTCCTGTCAATGTCGCAGCAAATATCGGAAGGGGAGTACCTGTTCTCAATCGATTTTCGCTTAAAATCGGCAAGTCGTTCAATCCTTTAACGACTTGTACAATTTCAACACAACTAGAAGATAATGGATTGGTTTGCCATTGATGCTTTTGCAGATCCGGTTTAAGCTCCTCAAAACGTTCTCTAAGCATCCGATAGCTGGCGTCTTTGCCTGTTCGGGCGTAAGCCAACCAATCCAGTATGATCGAATGCTGTGCGTACGATTGTAAAAACGCAATAAACGAGTCCCATAAAACTTCTTCTTCTTGCTTCTTTACCGATTTCGGCTTGATTTCTTCTGCAAAAAGAGCGGTCAATAATGTAAGCAAATCAATTGAAAAACGTGTAGCCAATAATTTTTCGTTTAAATCTGTTAGTGTCACCGTCACGGACTTTTGATGGTAAAGGCCTCTCACCAATAAACCGCTTAACGCTTCTTTTTCATCTTCCGAAAGAGAAGAAAGGCGAATCTGTCCCCCGATCCGCCCAAGTGATTCGTATTTCTTTTTTGCTTGCCGAAACAACCGCTGATACGCTAGATGTGAAAAATATTGTTTTGCCTCTTCTAATCGTTCCGTTCCCGTCATCTTGTATCTTCTCCTTGACTAGTTATCCCCGCTAAACAAACCAAGTGTGATTTGATCCGACGCTTGCTTTGGTGCTTCATTGCGGTCTTTTTCTTCATCATGATACGTTAAGTCTCGTTTGGGCTCATCAGAAAGGGGTTCGTCCAAAACCATTTCCCTTCGATATCCGTTCCAATGATAACGAAGCAATGTTACGAAGTCGACATCTTTCGGCCGGATGATTTCATAAATCGAAAGGTTCGGTACGGTATCAAAACAGCCCCATAATACTTGGCTCGTCATCATGTAATCAAAGTCCATATCCGTTAATAGTTGAAATAAATCACGTATGTTCTCTTCATCTACCCCGGCAAAAGCTTCATCCAAAGAAATAATTTTTGGTGAATCCGGATTCGAATCGTTATAGCGTGAGTACGTGGCGGCAAACAACGGGATATACATTGACATCGCCTTTTCCCCACCGCTTAACACGTTAAACCGTGAATCGGTCAACACACGCCGGTTTTGCTCACCTTTTTTATAATAAAGAACAAAATCAAACCATTGTCTGTAATCGAGAAAATCGGCAATCCATTTTCGTAAGCTCTCTTTCTCATCCGCTTCCGATTTTGCCAAACGAATGCGTGAGCGGAAATGATCGACCATTTGCGCCACTTCGTCGTCGCGGAGCAGTTCGGGATCTTTGCGTAACAAGGTTACGAGCTTGTCCACGTCCAATTCAGTTTCGTTTCTTGGTGGTCTTGGTTCCCATTTAAGAGACAGCTTCAGTCCGCTGGACGTTTTCCGTTCATCCATCAAACGGTTCATCTGCTTGACCCACTGCTCGGCACGGTATATTTTATGTCGAATCGCTTTGCCTACACTGTGCAAAATAATTTGTTCATACAGTTCACGGTCTTTTTCATCCATTAATTGCTTTTGCTCTTCTTCGAGCAAGATTAATTCTTCCAGTAATTTACCTGGAGAAAGAGGATGTTGCCTGTCTCTTACAGAATGGATGAGCCAACGTTGATGCTGTTCGTCATAATGTGATTCCAGTACGTAGTCAAGCAACATGTTTTTCACTTCATTAAACATATCGAGCAATTCATTCACTGCTTTATCACGTGGCTTTGTTTGATATTTCTTTTGGTACCGTTGCTCAGCCTTTTTGGCTAACATTAGCATAACACTTATGTCCAAGTTGTCCCGCTTCCACTCATCTTCCCAGTCTGTTAGCAGTTTTCGTTCCCACTCTGCTTGCCAGTATTGAACCGCTTGATTCCGTAATGTTTCAATTTCGCCAAATTCCCGCTTCATGATATTGACGCGTTCTTCATATTTTGCTTTTTTAATTTCAACGTCTCGTATATTGGCATCCAATCGTTGAACAAGTTGAGACGTTTCGTTACGCTGCTGCTTAACCTCTTCCAAGCGCTCATAAATGTTGAGAATGCCTAATTCATCCAGAAGGCGGGTTAACGTTTCTATTTTGTGTTCCGTTTCGCGTTGCTTGCGTTTCCACTCTGTATGTTGTTCTTCCTCCCTTTCCTGCTGCTCTTCACATGCCTCGATATCTTCTAACAACCGGTTCAGTCGTTGTTTGTGAGTGAACAAAATTTGCACGGCGGAGCGTAATTCTCCTAAACTCATATGATAGGCTTGCATATCCGCTATTGCTTGTTCAATCAATGATCGGTTTTTCAATCGTGACCAACGATCTGTATACACTTTAAAATCTTGCTGTAATTGGCGCCATTGCCCAAGATGCGAGCGATATTGCTGATCCATTTTTTCAAGATGCTTCTGTGCCTGTTCTAAATCAAGTCTGGCATCTCTTCGGGTTCTTTCAGCATGCAACAATTCCTCTTCAGAGGGAATGTTTTCAATTTCCTCTTTAAGCTGCTCGGTGATCAAGCGAATTTCTTGTTGTTTCTGACCGTTTTCCTGGATTTTTGCTTCCACTTCAACGATTTGATTTCTCAAGTGTTCGATCATTTCCATTCGCATTTTCTCACGAGCATTTTTACCGATTAGCTGTGCTTTCGGTTTCACTTCAACTTGACCAAAAAGAGCACCAAGTTGGAACTGTCCTTGATGATTCACCCACGAACCAGTACGGTTTGAATCCGATTTTGCTTCCAATCGTTCATCTTTTAGATGTTCCCGTTCAAAACGGATCGTTCGCAAAACATTCCAGACTTCTTCTTCGCTAATCATCATGTCATCAGATAGTTCCGGCTGCAACACGTCAGCAAGCGTTCCAATATCATTTTTTGCACTAACAGGTTCAGGAAGAATCATAAATTCTTCGATGTCTTCATGCCAAACGGAGCCTTCCGTTACGATTTGTGTTGGGCCAATCCAAGCGTCCAGCAAACCTGTATATTCCAACACGCTCTCCAGACGGGCTTTTTCTTCATCAGATAAATTCTGTTTAAAATCACAACAAGCATATAACGGCGCTCCGGCATCTAGAGAAGACCCTGCTCCTTCCTGATTCTCTTTCCGTTTTTGACGATAGCTTTCTCTGCTTGACCGTCGTTCAGGTTCCGGATCTTTTTTCGTATCCCATAGGTAAAGCTCTTCTTCGAGGGCGCTTTTTTCCTCTTGTAACAAACCTTGCTGATGCTGAATTTGGGTCATTTGCACTTGCCATTTTTCTTTTGTCTCTTCGTAAATGTTAATCGCTGGCTGCTTGATTTCAGGATAAGAAACGTTGGGATATCCGGACAGTAAATGCAGCAGATCACGCCATGTTTGTTCCGCTAACGGCAAAGTTTTCAGCGATTGAAACCATTGATAAAAACGGTCTTCGTAATCGCTCATCGTGTCTTGCAGTTGTTTTTCTGCCTGACGGAGTAGCCTTTCCCGTTCATCCCTTTCTTCCCTTGCTTCGCTCATGGCCGCTTCTGCCTCTTGAACTCGTTCTTTCGCCCGTTCTTCTTTTTGTGAAAGCACAAGCGCTTCTTGCAAACGTTTCCCGTGATTTGCAACATCCGTTTTCCAGGCTTGCCAATTTCCTTCTTCGAGGTGATGCTGTTGCTCGAACTGACGATGATACAAATCATGTTCCGTGAATTCAGCGTCTCGTGCAATTACCTCCATGTCCTCCATACATTCTGTGGACAATTTTTCTTGACGTTGCGCCTGTTTTTCGGTCTCTTCTTGTTCGATTTTGTTCTTCTCAAGCCGTGCTTTCACTTCCGCAATGCGCTGCTTCGTATTGTTAATCTGCATGGTAATTTCTTGCCGTTCATTTTTTGCTTGTTCAAGCTCTTTATGTTTTTCGATGGCTTCATGCTGTTCAAGCAATTCGATTTCTGTCGTCAGCTCATTTTCTTTTTCCGTCGCTTGCTCTTTCTGTTCTTGTAAATCGACTACATTCTGTGTATATTCCGCCAGCTCTTGACGAATAGCATCGATGTCGTTTTTCTTATTCTCAAATTCCTTTTGCCGTCTCCTCAATTGACTGGATGCTTCATAGAAAAGATATTCGTTGTATTTCGCGTATCCATCATTCAGACGCTCGATTTCCTTGCGATGAATCATTAGTTCATCAAGCGTATCATTGATTTGATCCATATCTTCCAAAACATCGGATAGCGGGCGAAGCTCTTCCTCTTTTAACGGTGGAAGTGCATCCGTCAAAATATTGTAAATCGTGGATGGCTTAAAATCCTTGGAAAGCTTCGGGCTGCGCAATTGAATTAACAAATCTAACAATTCTTGATAGCTTTCTTCGTCATCAAAGCCAAATAAGACTTGATTGACTAACTTGCGATAAGCTGCTTGTTCACGAACTAGCTTGCCGCCCACCCCAATCTGTGCAATCAGTTTGTCACGATGCAACGGAATTTTCTCACCGTACTTCCGGTAATGATCGTAATCATACAGAAAGAAGTCTTTCCCGATGCGGCGTCCGTCCTGAAGCACAAATCCCCAAAAACCGAGACCAGAAATTCCTTTTCTTGCACGCATGCCGATCCCGATCGTTAACGTTTTCCCACTTTCAGCATGACGGAACTCCAAGTAGAGATATCCCGTACGGTCATGGATTCCACTATCTGTCTCTCCAAGCAAATAATATTCAATCCGGCGGTCGCGTGACCCAAACGGATCCAAGCGCCATGGACGCTTATCCCCATCCAGGACTAAAGGGATGAAGCTTTGCATTGTCACCGATTTACCGGAACCGTTCGAACCGCGCAAGATCAACCGTCCATCCGAAAAATAAAATTCCTGATCGTCATAATACCAAAAGTTAAAAATCCCAGCCCGTTCCATCTTCCATCTCATGACATGTCACCTCCAGCAAATGCATCATATTCTCCAATCCATCGCGATAAAGCGGGATATATCGTTACTTCTTGTTCTTCAAGTGCTCCTAAGTGCCACTCTTCTAAATGTGAGACGACTTGCTTGAGCAATTCTTTCGATGAAGCCACGCGGTGTTCTTTGCTCCAAAACTCCTTATGCTTATCCCGCAAATAAAACAGCAGTGATTCCAAATCTGTAACACTCATGATGATCCGACCGTCTTCCTTCTGTTCATAGTAGCCTTTTGCGATTTTTTTTCGAAGCTCTGATGCGGTTAAAATTAACAAATCTGAAACAGATGATAGAGTTGGGAACAATTCATGTTCAGCAGACAAACCAGGATCAAAAAGAACCAAGGCTTCCCGGTAACGTCTCCCCTCCAAGCCAAGTTGTGTCTGTAATTGGTCAATGAGTGAACGCCGTTGTGTCAATACATATTGCCGCTCTTCTTCACTCCAATCACTGTCGTAAATGACAGGCTCCTGTACAAACCGCCGGTACACCCGTTGTCTTCGTTTCACCTTTTCGTCTTTCTCATCAAGCTCTGCACGGAAATCACCAATCCGCGAGTAGTGCATTAATTCTTTCGAAAATCGCCGCAACACATAACGAGCCATTGGTGAACATTCATACAAGACATTCGCTTTCTCATCTCGCGCCCAAGCACCTTCTTCTCCGTCGACAGATAACAAAACCTTTAAATCACGGCATTTTTTTAACGCACGTGCCATTGAGAGCCGGTGTTCATATAACGTCCAATCAATCAGCACATCATAAGTGTGCAAATGGTCACGAATGTCTTCCACCATTTGTGACAACAAAAATTGCTCACCGTCTCCCCGTCCCTCCAAATACCACAAACAGTACGTGAACAGCGCATAATCTCTTGATTGCTTAAATTCATCGATTCCCATCCAACAATGATAGGTTTCCGGGAATTTTTCCACTTTTGCAAATTGACGAGTAACAAGCAATGGGAAGCCTAAATAATCGTGAAACCAATCTCTCAATGCTTCATAATGATCTTTAATCTGCTGAAAGGTTTCCGGATCTTCTTCTTTCAGCACCCAAGGACGATTGAGCAGCGCTTTTATGCACTGTTGTTTTTCTTCTATTAGTTTTTCTTCGTTTTTTTCCCATTTACGCATTGTAACACCTTCAATTTCCGTTACATTCCTGAAATTTTTGCTTGCTGTTCATTTGCATGATCGAGATAATTACGGCGCAAATGATGACTGTTTTTATTTATATCATCACTTGATGCCTGAATACGCATCAGTTTGAAAGCAAAATCCGGCAATTCCAACTCACCATCGTTTGAGGTCAATTTCGTTCTTTTTTCATTGTCAGGCATTTTCAATTCAATCCGTACACCATCAGGAGTATCCATATTCCGTGAAGGATGGCTGGAACAGCGTCCGATCCAATAAAGCAATAGATTTCTCAAAGGGCGAGACACATCTTTTAAATCGGAAACGGAAAACTGTTCTTTCTCCAATAGCTGCTCAATGATTTCCACTTCTTCTTTTTGCTTTTGTAAATATATTTCCCTCGTCTCATTTTGCTTTTGCTTCGTTTGGCGAACTGGTTCATTTTGTTGTCTTTTGATTTGCTTACGGCTTCGCGAACGCAAATGACGAATCATCGGACTTTCGTCCCACATGCTGCTATGTCCACTATCGTTCATCGGTTCGTCCCAGCCTTGAAAATGCCTTGTTTTATAAAGACCAAACGTATAGGCCGCAAGCTCCTTCGCTTCCTCAAGTTCATCGATAGCGAAAAACCATTGTCCCAAATAGTCCAGCTCTCTTTTACGGCTTGTACCAAGCCGTCTTTTTTCCTGGATTCGTAAAACGGCACGCACAATTTTGGAAATCGTTTCTTTTGTTGCTTGTTCCAGATAGTAGAGATCGGATAATTCGTTTCCTTCACCTAAAAACCATCTTTTAAAGCTTTGCCATTCCGCTTCAAATTGCGCATGTCTCTCCTCATGTGTACGGTCGTCTTCAAGATTGGGCAACCGTTCTTGTTCGGCAGTGATCTTATCCAGCAATTGCTCTTCATTAAGAGAAATTTTCCGCAAATAGCCTTCAATTTTATAAGAAGATTTCTGCATACCTTGAATGAAATTCCGCAAGTAATGAGTCAACGTATCTTTAAACACTAGAAACGATTCTGTCATCATTAATTCTTCCGCTTTACCTGTCTGTAAGCTAGCAAGATAATCCGAAGCATTTTCATGCAGTTGTTTGAAAGCTCCGGAAAGCGATTTCCACAAATCCAACGCACCTTCAAAATCTTTATCCTGATCGAGCATGTCATTGATTTGTTTTAACCATTCGACGATTTGGTCAAATAAGGAAGCCTCCAGTGAACCGCCATATCCTTGGATCGATTCCAAGTTCTCAAGCATTCTTTCAATCTCAATCGAATACGGCGTTAACAAATAACGAAACTTTTTACGCAAATATTCTTCTACCGTCGATGCCTTACTGCCGTCGTGTCGATTTGTAAGGTTCTGCCATTCGGTCAGCGATTCCAAGTCTTGTTGACATTGCTCTAGCGTATAGTCTTTAATTAACCCGAAATCAAGCACACCTTGATAGACTTCTTCCGGACTTAACCAGTATCTGAGCTTTTTGTATTGTTGATAGAAATAACGCATAAGCAAGCGGTAGCGGTGAACATTCTCCGCATTCAAATACTTTAATTCGGGAACAGGTCTAATCCACATTTGTTCCGGCGTGTTTGTCATATATGAACGCATCCTTTGTAAGCCGATATATGTATCGTTTTCTTCATTATAACGAAACTCTACCATCTTCACACCCGCTATCTATGAATAAATGGTTTCCAATTATGATAGAGTATGGGCAAAAATGCAAAGACCTATGCCTAAAAGATGCACCAAAGTTACTCGTAATGAAAGAGATCAGACAGTGAAATTGAAAAATATGGGTTGTTGTTTTGGAAGGAACTCTAATTGTAATTAGAGAGGAGCCAATGGACAAATTTAATGTAAATTGGATGGAAAAGTGTGGAAATCTAAAAAATGATAGACAAAAAATATAGGGTCAGCTTCTTCCCTAATTATTTTGCTTGTTTCAGTTGCATGATGTCTGCTTTGTTTTGATGATTTTCTTCTACTAAGACTGTCAAACTCGCTTCAAGGTTGTCTAGTCTTTCCGTAATTCTCCCTTCCATTTCTTTCATTTCAGTTCTTAGCTCAGTTTTCATTTCTGCCATTTCAGTTTTCATACTGCTTTCCATTTCTTTCATTTGAATAGATAATTCCTTTATTGCTTGTAAAATCTGTTTTTCCATTGCATTCAATCCTTTCATGGTTTTTACTTGTATTTTAATTTTAGTATCCTTCGACAAGTTTCTCAACATTAAAATAATAGAAGAGCAACCCTACTGTTCACATCACTTCGTGTAAAATCCGTCATACTGTGCACAAAAACAGCCAAGGATCCAATAATCATGCGGATCCTTGGCTGTTCTTATATGTCAATAAATATGATTTCGCAATCCGTGAAGCAATGTTTCCATATCATCTGGAACAGGTTCAGAGAATATGAGCTTCTCTCCACTTCTAGGATGCTTAAAGCCTAATACTTCAGCATGCAGTGCTTGGCCATTTATCGGCAACGTTTTTCTTGGACCGTATTTTGGATCGCCTGCAACCGGATGATCGATATATTTCATATGAACACGGATTTGATGCGTTCTTCCGGTAACAAGCTGACATTCAACAAATGTAAAATGATCGAATCGTTCAAGAACGCGAAAATGCGTAATAGCTTCTCTTCCTTTATCCGTTACTGCCATTTTTTTACGATCATTTTCATCCCGGCCGATTGGTGCATCAATTGTCCCTTGATTATGTTCGAAACTTCCATGGACAATTGCTTTATACTTCCTAACCGTTGTTTTCGCTTTTAACTGCTGGACGAGCGAATCATGTGCTTGATCGTTTTTGGCGACCATCAGTAAGCCTGACGTGTCTTTATCAATCCGATGTACAATCCCGGGCCGAATGACACCATTAATTCCCGACAGATCATTGCAATGGGCAAGCAAGCCATTGACAAGTGTGCCCGACATATGCCCCGGTGCAGGATGGACCACCATTCCGCGTGGCTTATTTACGACAAGCACATCTGCGTCTTCATAAATGATATCTAAATCCATTGTTTCCGGTCGGACTTCTAAAGGTTCTGGTTCAGGAACAACAACTTGAATGTTATCACTAGCTTGACATTTATAGCTCGCTTTTACCAGTTCACCATTCACCATTACATGTTCATCATCTATTAATTCCTGTACACGTGAGCGTGAGACGTCTGTCATTAATCCCGAGAGCAGTTTATCGATGCGTTGGCCTGATTGCTGTTCATCAATCGTAAAATGGAATGTCTCCATTACGCTTCTCCTTTTTTCTGTTCCTCTTTTAACGTAAATAGCATGAGAAGGATCACGCCAATAACAAGTGAGGAGTCTGCAATATTAAAAATCGGGAAATCGCGCGTGCCAATTTTTACATCGATAAAGTCAACGACCTCTCCTCTAAAAAACCGGTCGATAAAATTGCCGATCGCACCGCCTAAAATTAATCCAAACGCGATTCCCGTTCCTTTGTAGGCAACATGCTTCTGCAAATAATAGATGATACCGACAACGACAATGAACGTAATCATAAAAAACAGCCACATCTTCCCTTGCAAAATACCGAAGGCAGCCCCCCGATTTCGGTGGGAAGTAAAATACAATACATTTTCAATTAAAACAATTTGTTCGCCAATGTTCATTTTTGCTGCGACAATCCATTTTGTTAGTTGATCCATCAAGATTACAATCAAAGCGATTAAATAATAGAACACCTTACGACCTCCGTAAACATCGCCCTTCAGACAATGTGCTTTAAGTATGTGTTCAAAAGGAGGACAAAAAGAACCGACGCAGAAATTCTTAGCCTATTAAGGAAGTTCGACTAAAAGCATCACGTCCTGTGATAACGTCGAACTGACTTACCTCCTGTAAGCCTCCGGACTTTTTGAACAACCTCTTAAACACAAAATGGAATGAAGGAGCTATCCGCCCCTTCACTTTTTTACGCTTCTTCCAAGACTTGGACACAACGTGTACATAATGTTGGATGTTCCTCATGCTGCCCCACATCAGGTGTTACCATCCAGCAGCGCTCACATGTTTCACCTTCTGCCTGCTTTACGATGATATTTACATGATCAAATGATTTTGCATCATGAGGTGCACCTGCCTTATTTCCTGCTATATTGACTTTTGAAACGATAAAGAGCTGTTCAAGCGAACCCGCTTTCTCAAGCAAAGCTTTCGCTTCATCTGTCGGATATAAAATAACCTCTGCCGTAAGTGATTTGCCAATCAATTTCTCATTTCTTGCTTCTTCAAGCGCTTTTAACACTTCATCTCGAATTGCGATCAATTGATCCCATTTGTTTTTAATTTCTTGATGATTTTCGATTTGCTGCACCTTCGGCATATCCGTCAACTGAACGCTTTCTTCTTTGACGCCTTTCGTATGCTCCCAAACTTCTTCCATCGTATGTGGCAAGATCGGTGTAAGGAGTTTCGCAAGGGCAAGCAGCACGTCATATAAAACCGTCTGGATCGCCCTTCTCTTCGGATCGTTCGCCTTTTCGATATAAAGCGTATCTTTCGCAATATCTAAATAAAAGGCGCTTAATTCGATCGTGCAGAAGTTGTGCACCGCATGATAAATCGTAGAAAACTGGTATTCATCGTACGCTTTTGTAACCTTTTCGATAAGCTCATTTAGTTGGATAAGCATATAGCGATCGATTTCAGACAATTCATCGAGCGATACTCTGTTGTTCAATGGATCAAAATCATGCAGGTTCCCAAGCATGAACCGGAAGGTATTCCGTATTTTACGGTAAACCTCAGCCACTTGCTTTAAAATTTTATCCGATACCCGAACATCTGCCTGGTAATCGACAGAAGAAACCCACAGCCTTAAAATATCGGCACCAAGCTGCTTCATGACATCATTAGGAATAATAGTGTTTCCTATGGATTTACTCATTTTCCTTCCTTCTCCGTCAAGGACAAAGCCGTGGCTGATAACTCCTTTATATGGAGCTTTGCCAGTTACCGCGACACTTGTTGACAAAGAAGAGTTGAACCAACCGCGGTATTGATCGGATCCTTCCAAATAAAGATCCGCCGGCCATGTTAACTCATCACGCTCAGCCAGCACAGCTTGGTGGGAAGATCCTGAATCAAACCATACATCCATAATATCCATTTCTTTTCTAAATTCGCCATTCGGGCTATGCTCTGAAGTAAAGCCTTCTGGAAGCAAGTCTTTCGCGTCTTTTTCAAACCAAATGTTCGAACCGTGTTCCCTAAATAAATTTGAGACATGCTCAATCGTTTCATCTGTAATGATCGGTTCTCCATCTTCCCCGTAGAAGACGGGAATCGGCACGCCCCAAGCTCGCTGCCTAGAGATACACCAATCCTCTCGGTCTTTTACCATATTGTGAATTCTCGTTTCACCCCATGCAGGATGCCATTTTACTTGTTTAATTGCTTCAAGCAGATCGTCCCGAAAATCTTTAATTGAGGCAAACCACTGTTCCGTCGCTCTGAAAATGATTGGTTTTTTCGTTCGCCAGTCATGTGGATAGGAGTGCGTGATGAATGCCAGCTTTAGTAGTGCACCTGTCTCCTCGAGCTTTTCTGTCACTGTTTTGTTTGCTTTATCATAAAACATTCCCTCAAATCCCGGCGCTTCAGAAGTGAATACTCCTTTTTCATCGACAGGGCAAAGAATATCCAAGTTGTATTTTTTACCAACGGCATAGTCGTCTTCCCCGTGTCCGGGGGCAGTATGAACACAGCCAGTTCCAGCATCCAAAGTAACGTGTTCGCCAAGGATGACGAGTGAAATCCGGTCGTAGAATGGGTGCAGCGCTTCTACATATTCTAATTCTTTTCCTTTGAATGTTTTTTCGACAGCAACATCTGTCCATTCAAATTCTTTCGCCAGTGAATCAATGAGATCCTTTGCAACAACGTATTTCTTTCCGTTTGCATTTACAACACTGTAATCGTAATCCGGGTGAACAGCAATGCCTAAATTCGCCGGAATTGTCCAAGGGGTTGTCGTCCAGATAACGATCTGTTCATCACCATTTAAAATTCCTTTGCCGTCCTTCACTTTAAAGCTAACGTAAATAGAAGGAGATCGCTTATCTGCATACTCAATTTCTGCCTCGGCAAGAGCGGACTCGGAAGAAGGGGACCAATACACTGTTTTCTTATCTTTGTAAATGTAGCCTTTCTTCGCCATTTCACCGAAAACTTTGATTTGCCTTGCTTCGTAATCTTTCGTAAGCGTAATGTAAGGATGCTTCCAGTCTCCACGAACGCCAAGCCGTTTAAACTGTTCACGCTGCCGGTCGATTTGCTTCAATGCATATTCTTCGCAAAGCTTTCGAAATTCAGCAACAGAAAGCTTCTTTCGATCAATTTTTCCCGATTTTGTAAGTGCCGTTTCAATAGGAAGTCCATGCGTATCCCACCCAGGCACGTACGGGGCATGATAGCCGCTCATCGATTTATAGCGGACAATGATGTCTTTTAATACTTTATTTTCGGCATGACCGATATGAATATCCCCGTTTGCGTATGGAGGACCGTCGTGCAATACAAAGAGCGGACGGCCTTTTGTACGTTCTTGTACTTTTTGGTAAATGTTTTCTGTATCCCATTTTTCTTGGATTTTTGGCTCTTTATTTGGCAAATTTCCTTTCATAGGAAAATCCGTTTTTGGCATTAATAACGTTTCCTTATAACTCATAAAACTTCCTCCTTGAAAAAAATATAAAAAGCCTTCTTCATCATCCCAATAGGGACGAGAAGAAGGCCTCGCGGTACCACCCTAATAGCTAAATCTAAAGACTTAGCCACTCTATATTCTTAACGCGAATAAACGCCAACACTTACTATAAAAGGTAACTTTCAGTATGGGACTCAAGGGTGATTTTCCTTTTTCCTGTTTGCCTCAGGCTCGCACCGTCCCTGATTCGCTTACCAAACAAATGAAAAAGTACTCTCCCTGTCATTGTCAAGTCAAATATTCTTTTGAAAATCTATTGACAATAGAGATGTATGTTTCTTTCAGATAGTATAAATAGATCATTGCATGAAGTCAAGTTAAACCGTATCCTCAATTTTCTCTGCTTCAACTATCGATTGGGTGACTTCATCCCATTCGTCATTATTCAGCATTTCCAATTGCGCTTCAATAAGCATTCTAAAGCGAGTGCGATAGACAGAAGCCTGTTTTTTTAACTCCTCGATTTCCACTGCAATTTGGCGTGATCGTGACAGAGCTTCATTAATAATTCGATCTGCATTCTTCTCGGCTTCACGAATAATAAGTTCCGCTTCTTTATTCGCATTTCGCCTTACTTCATCCGCTGTTTGCTCGGCAACAAGGATTGATTTTTTTAGCGATTCTTCTAGTTCTGAGAAATGCTTTATCCGCTCATTTAACGTTTGAACCTTTTCTTCCAGATCTTTTTTATCGCGAATCACTGATTCGTAGTCTTTGATGACTTGATCAAGAAACTCATTCACTTCGTCTTCAGCATAACCACGAAAACCTCGGTTAAATTCTTTATTATGGATATCAAGCGGTGTTAATGACACGTAAGCAACCTCCCACAATTCACTTTATTTTTTGCCGTATTGAATTCGCCATTTTTCCTTCTTGGTCTGCCCGTCAATCGATACCAATTTACCTCTGCCAAAGCCTCTTACAGAAATGGTGTCAAGTTTACAGCACTCGTAATTCGGCTGTTCCACGACTTTCCAATTCACTTTTACCATCCCTTTTTGTATGTATGCGGCCGATTTCGCCCGCGAAATATGAAACATTTCAGAAACCACAGCATCAAGCCGCAAAGAAGATACGGTCCCTGATTGTATTTTCCATTCTTCATTTATCTTAATAAGTTCTTCAGAATTAAGCTTTCTTAATGCCACTGTCGCCTTGCCAACTGCTTGTAGATTTAATTGAACAAAGCCGGAGACTTCTTTTGCAACAATAAATTGCACAGTCTTATCGTTGATCAAAATGTCGCCAAATTTATCCCGTATTATCCCTAAGTTCATTAATGCTCCAAGCAGCTGCCTGTGCTCAATGGTAAAAAATTTATCCGCATAATCAACTTCAAAAAAGGCTAGTCCAAAATCATCAGACTCTGGTTCGAAATATGGCGGAGAAATAATGGCCCTCTGTCGCTCGGCATTTTCTATACCGCCATCCAAAAAGACAACAACTTGTCCATCATAGCTGGCAAGCTGGGTAACAATTTCTTGTTGCCTTGGATCTAGAAAATCCGTTAGCTTGAATGAATATGTGTCTTTCACAAAATGAATCGATTCGAATATTTGATCAATGAATGGTTTTTCATCCGCTCGGTAATGTTGATAAATTGACATACTCATTCATCCTACATAAACATTCTAAAAATCTCAACGACCCCACGTTCAGCAAGCCGCAGTGCAATAATTGCAACGATTGGGGAAATATCGATCATCCCTAAAGGAGGAATAATTCTGCGGAATGGTTCCAAGTAAGGTTCAACAATTCGGCCAAGCATCTGGCCGAAACCGGATTCTCTGGCATTCGGAACCCAACTCATAAAAATATAGATAATAATGAGCCATGAATAAATATTAATTGCTGTAATAAGTAAGCTTACAACTGCACCCAAGCTTCAAACACTCCTTAATAGTCATCATCCAACACTTCTGAGATTTTTCCGGAAACATCGACATTTTCAGGTGTACATAAAAATGTATGCTCTCCAATTTTCTGGATATCGCCGCCTATCGCGTAAACGGTACCACTTAAAAAGTCGACAATCCGCCTTGCCTGATCATGCGGCACTCGCTGAAGGTTCATTGCGATCGCCCGATGGCTTTTTAATTGATCGGCAATATCTTGCACTTCTGAATAAACACGAGGTTCTACTAGGATAACTTTGACATTCTGCTGTACGCTTTGAAGACTGACGACATTTCCTGTCTTTTTTACAGAAGTGCGTTCTTCTTCGTATTGTTCAGGTTCCTCTTCTTCATACGTTTCTAATTCATATGTTTCGTCATCAAGTTCAAAAAAACGCTTAAATTTTGATTTGATTCCCATGAGCAACCTCTCTCCTTCTAATCATTTTCCACCATTTATTCCCTGCCAACAAGTGAACTTCCGAGCCTAATAAATGTCGCTCCTTCTTCAATAGCAATTGTAAAATCGTTTGACATTCCCATTGAGAGTTCATTGCAAGGAGCATATGCCAAATTCAAATCCATTGCCTCTTCCTGAATGTCTTTCAACTTTTTAAATACAGAACGAATCAGTTGCTCATCATCTGTATGTGGCGCCATTGTCATTAATCCGGCAACGATAATCTTTTCAAATTGCTGAAGCTCTTTAATAAATGGAAGTACTTCATTTACCGAAAGGCCATGTTTCTGTTCTTCACCTGATACATTGACTTGGACGAAACATTTTATTGGTTTGTCCGTACGTTTATTAATTTCTTTTGCTAATGATAGGCGGTCAAGTGAATGGATGTAATCGACTTTGTTGATGATATTTTTTACTTTTCTCGTTTGAAGTGAACCGATAAAGTGCCATGTTGCTTCCGTTCCAATCGCTTCATATTTGGAAAGGAAAGGCTGGTCCCTATTTTCTCCAAGATGTGTTATACCTGCTTCAAGCACGGATTTTGCAGTTGTTTCGCTTACATATTTCGTTACAGCTACAATCGTAATTTCATCTGGGTTACGGTTGGAGTTTTTACATGCTGTCTCTATTTTTTCTTTAATCTTTTTCAAATTTTCTTTAATTGTCAACGTGTTCACCCTAATTTTCATCCATACTTCTTATTCATGCCGTTGTTTGAAATTCCAATATAAGCCATCATTCTCCCAGTTTTCCCTGATTCTTTTCGATGTGAGAAATAAACGGATGTTGAACAACTTGTACATTGTTCTGAAATGGAAATTGCATGCTCAGAGATGCCGGCTCTCATTAATAAAAGCTTATTCAGTAACTTTAAGTTTAACATAAATTTGCCATTTGTTTTCTTAAATGAGACGGAATTTTCCAGTTTCAGTTTTTTTACTTGATCGATAACAAAATCGTCCACTTCGTAACAGCATTGTCCAATTGATGGCCCAATCGCAATCTGAATCTCGTCAAGAGCCACTCCTTCTTCCTGCCATCGATCGATCATTTTTTTGCCGATGTTGCCGACCGTGCCTTTCCAGCCTGCATGGGCAATGCCGACTACCTTGTTTTTCTTCGAAAGAAAGTAAAGTGGCACACAATCAGCATGCATGGAAACAAGTAAAACCCCCGGAATATTTGTGTAGAGGCCGTCCATGCCTTTTATAACTGTATCAATGTCTGCCGCCCCTTTACCAGCATCATTCTCATCTACTCGATAAATTTCTGTACGATGCGGCTGCTCTGCAACGACCCATCTTTCTAATGGGATCGCAAGCTTGTTTGCGACAATTTTTCGATTCGTTAGAACATCCTCCTTATTATCGCCAACGTGGAAACCAACATTTAAATGATGATATGGTTCTTTGCTGACTCCTCCGCAGCGTGTCGTTATCCCAGCTATTACACCATGTTGATCTTGCCAATCTTTAAGTGACAAATACGACTCGTCAACATTTTCTAACAAGACTTCTGACATTACGACACCCCTTGTTCATTCTTGAAGGATTCGTTCTTATTTTATCACAACTTGTTAAATAGAAGGAAGTTTCATTGTAAAAACAACCATTTAATGTTCGGTTTCATCCATCTGGCCCACTTCGTTGTAACGAACGAGAATAACATCTGCACCAATTTTTACGATGTTCCTCCAAGGTATAATCAGATCATTTTCCCTTCCGAATAATCCCATCATTTTTCCTGCCCCTTGAATAATGATTGCTTCTATTTTACCTGTCGTTACGTTAATTTCTAAATCATAAATATGGCCAAGCCGCTTCCCGCTTGAAACACTTACAACATCCTTGACTTGAAATTCAGAAATTTTCATGCTGAACCCACCTTTCACTAGAGTATATGAGCCGTCTTATAAAAATTGTACTGTTCGATTGAACATTCATTTTTCGAGGGAAATTGCTGTGCATATTTTTCCCTCCCAAGGAGATACTTAACGTAGACATCAACTCCTGCAAGGAGGGAAAGAATTGACTCGACAAAAAGTAGAAATTTGTGGTGTAGACACATCTAAGCTACCCGTTTTAAAAAACGAAGAAATGCGTAAGCTTTTTAAAGAAATGCAAAGTGGGGATATTACAGCAAGGGAAAAGTTAGTAAATGGAAATTTACGCCTTGTATTAAGTGTGATTCAACGTTTCAATAACCGCGGGGAGTATATTGATGATCTTTTTCAAGTGGGCTGCATTGGGCTTATGAAATCAATTGACAACTTTGATTTAAGCCACAATGTGAGGTTTTCAACGTACGCAGTACCAATGATTATTGGGGAAATAAGAAGGTATTTAAGAGACAACAATCCAATTCGTGTTTCCCGATCATTACGGGATATTGCTTACAAAGCTTTGCAAGCAAGAGATAAACTGATGATAAAAAATTCAAAAGAACCTACCGCCCAAGAAATCGCAAAGGAACTGGATGTCCCAAAAGAAGAGGTCGTCTTTGCCCTTGATGCCATTCAAGATCCTGTATCACTTTTCGAACCAATTTACAATGATGGCGGCGACCCGATTTACGTCTTGGACCAAATAAGTGATGATAAAAATAAAGATAGCCATTGGACAGAAGATATTGCGATGAGAGAAGCAATGACCCGGCTAAACGAGCGTGAAAAATCGATTTTGATTATGCGATTTTTCCAAGGAAAAACACAAATGGAAGTCGCAAATGAAATTGGAATTTCACAGGCGCAAGTGTCAAGGCTCGAAAAAGCAGCCATCAATCAAATGAACAAACATATTCAATGAGAAAAAGAGCCCTCTTTACATTCGAGGGCTCTTTTCACGGTGCACTATCTAAGTTCGGAGAAGTATATCTTTTACAAAGATGAAATCTGGAGACTGGCAGAATGCATGTGATCAATTAAACCATTTTATTGAATTCCTTCCTGAGGCGTTTGATAATTCTTTTTTCCAGGCGGGAAATGTATGATTGGGAGATGCCCAGTAAGTCAGCAACGTCCTTTTGGGTTTTCTCTTCTTTTCCGCTTAATCCAAACCTTAATTCCATAATTTGCTTTTCACGCGGGTTTAACGTATATAAAGCTTTTACTAGCAATTTGCGATTTACTTGGTCCTCTATCCCTTTTGTAATGATATTTTCATCTGTACCTAATACATCTGAAAGCAATAATTCATTTCCATCCCAATCTACGTTTAACGGTTCATCAAAGGAAATTTCTGATCTTGTCTTGTTATTCCTTCGTAAATACATAAGAATTTCATTTTCTATACATCTTGATGCGTAAGTGGCAAGCTTTATTTTTTTCTCCGGATTAAATGTATTCACCGCTTTTATAAGGCCGATCGTACCAATGCTAATGAGATCTTCGATATTGATTCCTGTATTTTCAAATTTTCGGGCAATATAGACGACTAATCTTAAATTATGTTCAATTAGTAATGATCGCGCATTTGTATCACCTTTTGGAAGTTTTTCAATTAATTCTGCTTCTTTCTCTTTTGATAGCGGGGCTGGTAATGCTTCATTCCCTCCGATATAATAAATTTCATCCGTTTTTATTCCAAGCCTGTTTAATAACTTGTACCAAAAGCGCATCAAACGAAATTTCCACATTTTCATCGTGTGCTTCTCCTCCTATTGTCTTTATTATTTTCCTTAAGATGCATTTGAAGTATTTGATTGCATGATCATTTTCGGGTGTAAAATACAATCGTAATCGCCTTCGCTTGATAATCGCTGATTTGTTAATCCAACTAAAAGTTGTTTTACAGTGTAGGTTTTATTTTTATAAAAAATCCGAATAAAATCAGGCCGTATCGCCAACATAAATTGTTCTTCTTGTCCAACCGAACGATAGGGAACAAATCTCATTCGGGCTGACCACGGATGACTGCTGTCTTCAAACGGATCCCCTGACAATAAACGCTCTGGATCGAACGGTAAATTTACATGCGATTGCTCCATTACCATAACAGGCACTTTTGTCAGTGGATCTGTTAGATGATTCCCGCTGTCAATAAGCCCTTTCAAGCGAAAAATTTCATCTTCAATATGCACTTCTACATCCGCAATTTGGTCATATGTCATTGTGCGGTATTCAATATTTGTGAATCGATTGCGGGAAAAAATCCAAAGAAGCGGAAAACCGATAATGACAAACAGCCAGCTAATTGGATCTCCAAAACTGCTAACGTTCATTTCCGCTATTGCGTTTAGCAGTTGGGAGTCTGTTTGAAGGAAAAAACGTACTGCAATTAACCCCCCGCCAATCATAAAAGCAACAAAATAAAACATCGCCACATTTTGGAAAAAATAAGAAAAGCGTTTAAATTGAAAAGCGATAAACACGATAAACATTGAAAAAACAAATTTAACTGCAGGATGATAGAAAAATTGAGCGCAGGGCGTAAAAATAATCAGAACATATAGCGATGCAATGGCAGAACTAATAAGGATCCGTTTTTTCTTTATGTCTCTCTTAAGCAAAATACCCGTCAATGTTAATAAAAGATAATCCGTACAAAAATTCAAAAACCAAATGACATCCAAATAAACAGCCATTTGAAATTCATTCCAATCATATTCTTTGTGTACTAGTATATAAAGATTCTATTGCTAAGTCTGTCAATTTATGACGAGAACCTCCAAGTTATTTTGATCAAAACACACTAATTTTGTCACGTAAAAATAAAGCTTATTTCTGTGCAAAGCAACGACTCATGATCAAAAAAAAAACACAACAAATGAATGTCGTGTCTTGTGAAAATCTATTTCATTTAAAATCGCTTTGTAAGGAACGCCTATTGATTGAATATCCCGCCTATCTTCTTCTCCGATTTCTATTTCTTAAAAATGTTGGGATATCAAGCGTTTCGCCTGTTTCTTGATAGTTGCTTCCGAACCTTCTATCTTCAGTTTGTTCTTTCTCTTCTTTTGGGGATTGCTGAGCAGCTGGTGATTTCGGTTGAAGCTTAGGGCGGCTATCCGGTTGTTTTTGTCTCATATCTTTCTCATCAAACCCTGTAGCTATAACAGTTACAAGGATTTCTTCTTTAAGGTTTTCATTTATAACAGAACCAAAAATCATATTGACATCTTGATCCGAAGCTGAAGAGACAATATCAGCCGCTTCGTTGACTTCATATAGACTGAGGTTAGAGCCGCCGCTAATGTTCATTAATACACCTTTTGCCCCATCAATGGATGTTTCAAGAAGCGGGCTTGAGATAGCCTTCTTAGCGGCATCTGCAGCACGGTTCTCACCTGTTGCAATACCAATTCCCATTAATGCTGTACCCTTTTCCGTCATAATCGTCTTCACGTCGGCAAAGTCTAGATTAATTAATCCGGGAACCGCAATTAAATCTGAAATGCCTTGGACACCTTGGCGAAGAACATTGTCGGCTTCGCGGAATGCCTCAAGCATCGGTGTGTTTTTGTCAACAATTTCCAACAGCCTGTCATTCGGGATAACGATAAGCGTATCTACTTTTTCTTTAAACACGCTAATGCCGTTAACCGCTTGATTTAAACGTTTTCTTCCTTCAAATGTAAAAGGCTTTGTTACGACTCCGACTGTTAACGCCCCAATTTCCTTTGCAATCTCTGCAATGACCGGTGCGGCACCAGTTCCTGTACCGCCTCCCATACCAGCGGTAACAAATACCATATCCGCGCCGTTTAGCGCTTCTGCAATTTGCTCTTTACTTTCTTCTGCAGCCTTTTTTCCGATCTCGGGATTGGCGCCTGCACCAAGTCCTCTTGTTAATTTTGTTCCAATTTGAAGCTTTGTTTCCGCCAACGATAGATTTAAAGCTTGGGCGTCGGTATTAACAGCAATGAAATCTACGCCTTGGACACCATGTTCAATCATACGGTTTACTGCATTGCTTCCCCCGCCGCCGACGCCAATTACTTTAATTCTTGCTAATTGATGAACATCCATATCGAATTCTAACATGTTAGATCCTCCTAAGTTTTGAAAATCATACAAGGCCAATGCTTAGTCAAAAAAAGAGCCAAACCAGCTTTTTACTTTCGTTCCTATGCCGGGAACATGTTCTTCCCGCTTTTTCTTCTGTTCAGCTGGTTTCTTTTTTGTTTTCACACTATTTTCACTGCTTATTGCTGCGGCCACTTCTCTTCCTTGGACTTTTATATTTCGGTAAGTAAACTGGATTAAACCAACGCCAGTTGTATATTGCGGTTCTCTAACGCCAAGATAGTCAGGAGAAGCAAGCCTAACATTGTTTTGGAGAATATGGTGGGATAATTCAAGGATTCCCGGCAATGCAGCAACTCCACCTGTTAAAACATATCCGCCGGGAAGGTTTGTATACCCCATCCGTGCTATTTCCTCATCGGCCAATTCCATGATCTCAGAAGCCCTTGCTTCAATGATATGAGAAATTTCAAATTGGTTAAATTCCTCTTCAACCGAGCTGCCAATTCTAGTAACCTTAAAGACTTCTTCTTCAGATGACAGATCAATAAAAGCATGGCCGTGTTTTAATTTGATTCTTTCAGCTTCTTCCATATTAATTCGAAGCCCGACGGAAATATCTTTCGTAATATGTTCCCCGCCTATTGGAATGACATTTGTTTTTTGTAAACTTCCATCTTCAAAAACAGAGATTGTCGTACAACCTCCTCCAATATCAATCAATGCCACTCCCAAATCTTTCTCGTCTTTTGAAAGGGCTATTGATCCTGCGGCAATTGGTTGTAAACAAATATCGGCAATGATTAATCCAGCCCTTTCTACACACCTCAGCAAATTATGTAAAATGGTTTTCGAGCCGGTAATAAGTGTGCCTTCCATCTCAAGCCGAACGCCAATCATCCCTCTAGGATCATTAATCTCATCTAGTCCATCAACGATAAATTGTTTAGGGATCACATCGATAATTTCTCTTTCTGGAGGAATGGACACTACCTCTGCGGCATCAATGACGCGCATAACATCTTCGTTGCGAATCTCTCTGTCTTCACTCGATACAGCAACAACTCCGTGGCAAGGCTGCAGTTGAATATGGTTGCCACCAACTCCTACAATGACCGAATCGATTTGTACGCCGACCATTCTCTCAGCCTGTTCAATTGCTTTTTTTATCGAATGGACTGTTTCATCTATATCGACTATGGCTCCTTTATTTATTCCATTTGAAGGAGCCGTTCCAACGCCTATAATGTTTAAAGAATCATCTACCATTTCACCGATGATTACTTTTACATTGGATGTACCGATGTCTAAACTTACAAATATATCATTGTTGCTCAACCTAGGGCACCACCTTTATCTTTTGATGACTCCTTTTTAAGAGGTAGTTCAAAAAGTCCGGAGGCTCACAGGATGTGAGTCAGTTCGACGTTATCACAGGACGTGATGCTTTTTAGTCGAACTTCCTTATAGAGGGCTGCGAATCTCTACGTCAGCTTGCTCTTCCGCTCCTCACGTATCCTACAAACATACGCTGCGGTGCTCAGAACTACACTTCCTCGACCTTCTTGCCTCTCGTTGTCCTCCTTTTTGAACACGCACTTTAAATATTTAATCGATAAAGCGAGACTTCCGTCAGTGGCGGTTTTCTTCATCCCCACTGATTCTTTGATTACGGAAAGTATTCCACATGGAAAGGAGCAATCCTTTTTTTTCATGAAGTTTTTCAAACGTTTTTTCGTTTTTCAGACCAACGTGCAAGAAGAATACGGCGTATGATTGCAATATTATTAAACAATCTGACACCAAACGCAAAAATTGCGGCTAAATACAAGTCTACACCAAGATTAACACCTAGAAAAGCTAAACCTGCAGCAAGCAAAATATTGGAAAAAAATCCAGAAATAAAAACACGATCATCAAAAGTTGACTGCATATGTGCACGAATGCCGCCAAACAGAGTATCCAAAGCGGCTAACACGGCAATTGATAGATATTGTGTATATTCTTCCGGCACTCGCAATTCAGTTGATAACCCTAAAAAAATGCCAATTAATAGGCCGAGTAGCGGAAGCCACATTATGAATCCTCCTTATACTGTTTCATCTTTTTTATATTTAATTGACGATCGTATGCAGATATTTCCACTTTATTTTTTAACCTTGCCGTAATCGACAAATTTTCCTCAGCAAAATCATCTGTAATTTTTGATGCTTTCATTTGATCAAAAAGTTTTACCGCATCTTCCGAGATGATTCTAATTTCAATTGGCAAATCCGGTAGTGGACGATTGTTCACATACGTTTCCCCGTTTACTTCTCTAATGGCAGTTGTTGTGATAACTCGCTGATTTGATATTTGCATTTGGCTTGTTCCAAAGGAATTCAATTGATTCATAAGCCTCATAAGAAGTTCTGGTTGAAGTGTAGGCACTTCTTCTCCAATCAATTCTTCTGAGAATAGCGGTTCAATATTCAAAATAACGCCTTTTCCTTCTACATCAGTAAAGCCTGCTTCCTCTTTCATATGTTCGATTGCTTCTTTCATCACTTGAGTTCTTTCTTTTTCAGGATTTTGCCTGTATTGATTTAATAGCGTTTGATATTTAGCAATTTCGGAGTTTAATTTCACTTGCTGTTTCTTTTCTTTTTCTAAATCCTCTCTTAATTCCCAAATATTCCTTGTATCCCGTTCGATTGGCTTTTTAACTGTTTGAAATTGAACAGCAAGCATAAAGCCAAGTATAATCGTACTTAACGTAAAGACAATGATTGATTGCGGCTTCAAGCCTCTCGCCCTTTCTTGCACGTTGGAGAAAATATAAATTTCCAGCACGGGAGTGAATCGACGCAGCAGCAAATTTTATGTCCTAAGCATAAGCTGCGAACAGAGTGAGTCAGTGAGCGCTGTACTCTGTGTGTACCATGCCTCTGTCTTCGCCTTATAGGCTGCCAATCGGCTAATTTTCTTTACTTAAAAACGGCTCCATTACAATTTCATTTTTCTTTTCAATCGTAACTTCAATGCCATTTTCAACAAGTTGATCTTTTAAATTTCCTTTAAGGTTCAGTGCTGCCTCCATCATTTCAGGATCGCCAATCCCAGCGATTTCAAATGGAGCAAAGTACTGGTTCCCATCTACTTCTACGACTGGCCCGATACACAGTATATATGAATTATGTGCAATGCGCTGACCGTTAATTGAGACGGCTTCGGCTCCCGAAATGAACAATTCAGAAATTACTTTTTGAATATGCTGTTCATGAACGATGTAGTGGTTAGGATTATCTTGTTCAGGGATATAGGATGCATCTCTAAGCGAAACAATCACACCGGGGCCTTTTACTTTGACATTTCCAGTGATCATCCTTAAGTTGTCAAGATCATTCACTAGTTCGGATGTTATCTGTTCCTGCTTAGCTTGAGATTTTTCTATTTCCTGTACTTCTTCTTGAAGTTCTGTTAATCGTTCAATTAACAAAGAATTATTTTGTTGGACAGTTAAAATATCGTTTCGAAGTTTATCTTCCTTTTCCCATTCTTTTTGAGACACTTGGCTAGGCAACTGCTCTTTTACTGTAACTTGATACGAAAACGCTACAATAAACCCTACCAACAAAAGTACAAGGGAATAAATAACATGTTTACCCTTCACTTTCAACCTTAGCTGCCTCCTCGGTTTCGAACGCTTCAAAATAGGAGCTGACATTTATGTGAATAATACCTTTTTTTCCTGGTTCAATCTCGCTGACAATAGATGGATATTTTTTCATGTTTTTGGAAAAATCTCTTATTGATGTTCTTACTTCGAAACCGTCGTTCATAAAAATAATTAAATCGTAAGAGACAGTTTCCGATGGCGCATGATTAATTTCTGAAATTCTTTGAATAAGGCTTTGGGGCAGTTTCTTTAACTCTGATGCTAATTCTTCAAGCTTCTCTTCTTTCAAATCGATAAGAATCGGGGCGTTCACCGGTATTTGTTTTGATGATAATTGATGAATCACTTTGCCGTTTTCAAGAATAGGGTAAAATGTATCTTTCTCTTTTAAGTAAGCAACTCTTGAAAATTCATTCACTTCGATTGAAAGTACGTTTGGAAGCTTTCTTTCTATCGTAACGTCAGAAATTTGAAGATTCGCTGCGATTATTTTCTTTTCCAATTCTTTCGTATTAATATTCCAAAAGCTTGTCTCTTTCGATAATCCCCCTGATTTCAAAATCGCTGAATTTGTAACATAATGGTTGCCATTAATCTTTATTTTTCCAACTTTACTTAATGGAGATTGTAAGTAAACGACAAGCAAAATCAACAAAAAAAAGATTGAAATATAGAGAATGAATCTTCGATTTGCTTTACGTTGCCGCGCTGCCTTTAATTTAGGAATACGGTCTTCTATCGTAACGACCTTCCCATTTTTCATAAGTTTTCCTCCGTAAACGAAGTAACGCAAAAAAAATGCATTTCCCACTCATTATAACACAATTATTTAGGTGAGTTCGTTGCATTCTTAATGAAATTTAATTTTAATATTTACGTAAAAAACCAAAAAACACCCTTCAAAATTTGAACTGCACCCCAATTGTTAGACATACCTAACAATTGGAGGTGCAGTTTTTTAATGGCCAAATTTACTTCAGAAGAAAAGTTACAAGCCGTCAAAAGCTATCTAAATGGGATGGAAGGGTACAAAACAGTGGCTAAATCCATTGGTGTTAGTTCTGGTGTTCTCCACAATTGGATTAAACAATATGAGTTCGCTGGTGAGGCGGCTTTCGATAAGCCCTATACAACCTTCTCCCCGCAGTTTAAAATGGATGTACTTAATTATATGGTCGAACAAGGGACATCCATTAGGAAAACGGCTGCGATATTTAATATCCCGGCACCGTCAACACTTTTTAAATGGAAGACTGATTTTGAATCCGGAGGATTGGATGCCCTCAAACCAAAGAAAAAGGGGCGTCCAACCATGAATAAAAACTCAAAGAAACCAACACCGGCAGAAGGATCTGTAGAAGCACTCCAGGAGGAACTAGAACGTTTACGTATGGAGAATGCGTATTTAAAAAAGTTGAATGCCTTAGTTCAAAACAAGGAAAAATCACCAAACAAGACAAAGCGCAAGTAGTCTATGAATTAAGGCATGAATTTCCGGTGAAAGCACTTTTGAAGCTCGCAGAAATCCCTCGAAGCACCTATTATTATTGGGTGAAAAACATGGGGAAGCCTGATCCAGATGCACAGTTGAAGAAGATCATTCAATCTATTTATGATGAGCATGAAGGTCGTCTTGGCTATCGCCGTATTCGGGACGAATTAAGGAATCGGAAGCTCAAGATAAACCACAAAAAGGTTCAGCGTATCATGAAGGAATTAGGCCTGAAATGCCTGGTACGTATGAAGAAATACCGTTCATACAAGGGAACGGTCGGTAAGATTGCCTCCAACATTTTAGACCGCAATTTCAAAGCTGATAAACCAAATGAGAAATGGGTGACCGATATTACTGAATTTAAACTGTTTGGAGAGAAGCTTTACCTATCATCGATTCTCGATTTATATAACGGTGAAATCATTACCTATACATTAGGTTCTAGACCAACGTATTCCCTTGTTTCCACTATGCTGGATCAAGCTTTTGAAAGGTTAAAGGGAGAGGAAAACCTTCTCATTCATTCCGATCAAGGCTGGCACTATCAGATGAAGAAATACCAACTTTCCCTAAGCGAACGTGGCATCACACAAAGTATGTCCCGTAAGGGAAACTGTTACGATAACGCCGTGATTGAAAGTTTCTTTGGGATCATGAAATCAGAATTTCTCTACCTAAAGGAATTTGAAAGTGTAGAGCACTTTAAAAAGGAACTAGAAAAATACATAGATTACTATAATCACAAACGGATTAAGGCAAAATTAAAGGGCATGAGCCCGGTACAATACCGAGTTCATGCCCAGTTAGCCGCCTAACGAAATACCCGTGTCTAACTTTATGGGGTCACTTCAAATTTCGAAAGGTGTTTCACCGTTAAGGGTCGCCAACAACTTCTACTTCTGTTTCTAATTCAATATCGTATTTCTCTTTAATTGTTTTCTTCACTAATTCAATTAAATCAAGAACGTCCTGTGCTTTCGCAACTCCTTTTTTAATGTTTACAATAAAATTTCCATGCATTTCGGAAATTTGAACACCGCCCATTTTTGTGCCTTTAAGGCCGGCCCTTTCAATTAACGCACCTGAATGTTCAGGGAGCGGGTTGCGAAATACGCTTCCACAGCACGGGTCATTCCACGGCTGTGTTTCGCGCCTGTAGTCTTTATGCTTTTTCATTAAAGCTGTAACCGTTTCTTTGTCATCTTCTTTAAGTTTCATTTCTGCTTCTACGACAATTCCGGGTTCGCTTTGCAAGATTGATGTCCGGTACGAGAATTTCATCTCTTCATTGGAAAGCCATCGCATCGATCCATCAGGATATAGAACGTGAACACGCGTTGTAATCTTTGAAATGTCAGATCCATGGGCGCCAGCATTCATATAAACCGCCCCCCCGACTGAACCGGGGATGCCGCCTGCAAACTCGAGGCCTGACAATCCTTTTTTACTTATCAATGTGGCAAGTTTCACGAGTGGATATCCCCCGCCAACTTTGATTGTTTCACCCGTTATTTCCAAATGTTCGATTCCTTTTGCAAGGTTAATGACAACACCTTTAATCCCGCCATCCTTTACCAACAGATTCGAACCGCGTCCAATGACGAACCATTGTATGTTTTCTTCACGAATGAAAGCCATTAACCGCTTCAAGCTTTCGATATCTTTCGGCTCTACATACAGTTCTGCAGGGCCGCCGATTTTTATCGTTGTATGGTTCGCAAGCGGTTCATCTAATAGCACTTTACCGATGTCTGCGTCTATTAATTTTTCCGCTAACTTTTCCATAATTTCTTCCTTCCTTATCATAAATTAATATCTTGCATACCGGCTTATATTCAATAAAATACCAATGCTGAAAAGCATGAGCGTTAGTGACGATCCGCCGTAGCTAAGAAACGGAAGCGTGATTCCTGTTACCGGCAATAAACCAATGACAACACTGATATTTATAAACACTTGAATCGCAAGCATGCCGATAATTCCAATCGCAAGAAAGCTGCCAAACAGGTCAGGTGCCCCGCTTGCAATACTAATCCCCCGCCAGAGCATGATACAGAAAAGAGCAAGTACAAAAACGCCGCCTAGAAAACCTAGTTCTTCAACTAAAACAGCAAAGATAAAATCCGTTTGCGGCTCAGGCAGATAAAAAAATTTTTGCCGGCTTTGCCCTAGTCCCAAGCCCATCAATCCTCCCGGACCAATTGCATAAAGGGATTGAATAATTTGAAAGCCGCTTCCCAACGGATCGCTCCACGGATCAAGATAGGAAGTGATGCGCTTAATCCTGTAAGGGGCTGATATAATGAGTCCGGCCAAACCGATTAAACCGATAAGCCCTAAGCTAAAAAAGTGTAAAATTCTCGCTCCGGCAATAAAAATCATGACAATGCACGTGCATACCATGACAGCCCCTGTCCCTAAATCTGGCTGAAGCATGATGAATGCGAATGCGATGAGTACGAGAGACAGCGAAGGGATAAGCCCTTTTCGTAATGACGTGATCTTTTTTTGGTGCTGCGACAAATACCTAGCTAAAAAAATGATCATCGCTATTTTCATAAACTCAGAAGGTTGAATCGAAAAAGCACCTACTCCAAGCCAGCTTCTTGCCCCGCCTCTAACGAGCCCAACCCCGGGGATTAATACGAGAATAAGCAAAATAAAACATATAATGAGCAGCACCTTTGACCATTTTTGCCAAACCCAATAGTCAACATTCATTATAAAAAACATTGCAAAGACACCAACGCCTGCAAATAAAAGTTGGCGTTTCGCAAAAAAGAAAGGATCATGAAATCGGAAATCTGCCCATATCGCACTTGCGCTATAGACCATAATTAATCCAATTGTTAATAGCAAAAGTGTAGACACAATGAGTAAATAATCAGGCTGAGCCTTTTTCTTAAACATGCGAAACACCTCGAAATCGCGTCGTTTTCGCAACAAAAGCTGCTCACGTAACAGCCTGTCACACTTTTAATTTATGCACGCTATTAACAAACATGTCTCCTCTTTCTTCAAATGTTTTGTATTGATCCCAGCTTGCGCAGGCAGGAGATAACAGAATAATGTCACCTTTATCGGAAATGCGATAAGCGGCATCGACCGCTTCTTCCATATTCGAAACAATTTTCGTATGCTGTATTCCTGCTTTTTCAGCCACTTCTTGAATTTTTTTACGCGTTTCGCCAAATGAGACAACTGCTTTTACATGTTTTTGTAAAATAGGAATAAGCTCATCAAACCCATTCCCGCGATCAAGCCCGCCAGCTAACAAAATGACCGGCTCATGAAAAGCCGAAATGGCTTTTTCTGTCGCTAAAAGGTTTGTTGCCTTTGAGTCATTATAAAATTTCCTCCCATTCAGCGTTTCAACATATTCTAGCCGATGTTTTACGCCATGAAAGGTTGTAAGCACCCTTTCAATCCATTCGTTATCAATCCCTACAAGTTTTGCTGTGGCAACGGCAGCAAGAATGTTTTCGAGATTATGTACACCAGGCAATGCAATGTTTGAAAGTGAGATGACCGGTTCATGATTGAAATAGATCTCTCCGTCTTTTATGCACGCACCAATCTCCAGTTGTTTTTTTCGTGAAAAAGGGATGCACGTCGATTCGCTTGTTGCAACAATTGCTGAAACAAGTTCATCATCTGCATTATACACAAGAAAATCTTCTTTTGTTTGATTCCTAAAGATTTTTGCCTTTGCCGCTACATAAGCATCTTTCGTACCATGATAATCAAGATGGGCATCGAAAAGATTTAATAATACAGCGATTTTCGGCCTGAATTCGATTGTGCCCATTAATTGGAAGCTTGAAAGCTCTGTTACGATGATCGAGTCCGCTTCTGCAGTTTCAGCAACTTCAGAAACAACGGTGCCAATGTTACCCGCTGCGAGAGGTTTTTTTTCACCGCCGTTTAACATTTCGGTAATTAGCATCGTTGTTGTCGTTTTCCCATTGGAGCCTGTTATTCCGATAAGTTCGGCTTCAGATATTTTCCAAGCTAATTCTACTTCCGTAATAACAGGTATGTTCCTTTCTATCGCTTCTGCGATTAACGGGTTGTCATAGCGGATCCCCGGGTTTTTAACGATAAGCTCAAAATCTTTTTCAAGCAGAGAAAGAGGATGGGAGCCGCAAATGACTTCTATTCCCATTCGTTTCAGTTCTTTTGCTTGGGCGTTCTCTTCAAGAGGGACGATATCATTCACAACAATGTCCGCCCCTAAGCGATCGAGAATTCTTGCGGCGGCATAACCGCTTTTTGCCAAACCGATGATTAAAATCTTTTTTCCTTTATAATCGTTGTTATTTTTCATGCTACATCCACACCTCTAAGTAAATTCCAAGCGCGGCAAAAAGAAAGCCAACAAGCCAAAACGTCGTGACAACCCGCCATTCAGACCAGCCTGACAATTCATAATGATGATGTAATGGCGTCATTTTGAAAACCCTTTTGCCTGTTGACTTGAACGAAATCACTTGAATAATAACGGATACTGTTTCAATAACGAAAACCCCGCCGATGACAACAAGCAACAGTTCCATCTTTGTTAAAATGGCGATGGAAGCTAGTGCTCCACCCAGTGCTAATGAGCCTGTATCTCCCATAAATACTTTTGCGGGATGGGCATTGAAAACGAGAAAGCCTAACACAGCCCCGACAACTGCTGTACAAAATAACGCAATGGATAATTCTGACTGATTCCAACTCAAAACCGCAAATGTTCCGAAGGCAACTGCCGCAGTTCCTGCCAACAATCCATCAAGCCCATCTGTCAAATTAACGGCATTCGAAGCGCCGACGAGCATAAAAATAATGAGAAGAGGATAGAGCAGCCCAATATCATAGGAAAGATCCGTTCCGGGAATATTGAGAGTTGTAGGATGCCCAATCGCTCGTAAGCCAAAATAAAAAACAATCGCGATAAATAACTGGCCCAGCAATTTTTGTTTCGAAGTTAGACCTAGGTTTCTTTTTAAAACAATTTTTATAAAATCGTCTATAAATCCAATAAGCCCAAAACCGAGCGTGACAAAAATGAGCAAGAGGGCGGCGGTTGAAAACTCAGAAGCTCTCGCAATGGCTATACTTGCTGTAACAAGCCCTGCTAACAAAATAATGATCCCCCCCATTGTAGGGGTTCCGGCTTTTTTCTGGTGAGATTTTGGCCCTTCTTCACGAATGCTTTGGCCGAATTTTAATCGTCTTAAAAAAGGTATAACGATAGGTGATAAAATAACAGCAATTAAAAAAGCTGCCAAAAGTGTATAAACTAGCGTTTTTTCAAGCATTTTTTAAAAACCCCTCTTTTCACTCGCGACGAACCAATTTTTCCCGGTACAAACCGTCCGCAAGACCTCTACTCATGGAAGTCTCACTTTATCGATTAATGTTTCAAGCTTCATGCCGCGCGATGCTTTAAAAAGAACAACCGTTTCACTTGTAAGTAAAGGTTCAAGATGGGATTCTGCATCTTCTTTCGTCTCGCATAGAATCACTGTTCCGTTCCATTTTCGCTCTTGAAGCGCCTCTCCAATCCATTTTCCTTTTTCCCCTACACAGATAACAGTTTGAACGTTTTCCCCAATTGAATTGGCGACGCTTTGATGAAGCTCTTTTTCTTTTTCACCTAATTCATACATATCGCCCAAAACAGCAACCTTATTATTATATTCAGTTAGCAGCTCAAGCGATTCAATCCCGGCCTTCATTGATGAAGGGCTCGCATTGTATGCATCATTAATAAGCAATGAATCATTTTTTCCTTTTATGCGCTGAAGACGCATTGCTGTCAAAGTTGTGTTCTTAAGGCCTTTTTGAATGTTAAGATCGCTAATTCCAAGTTTTCTTGCGATGACGATTGCATAAACAGCATTTTTAATATTATGTTTTCCAAGCAAAGGCAAATAAAATTTTGTTTCTTCATGATTTAATGTAAAAAACTGGCCATCTTCATTTCCTGAAACATTTTTAATGACAACATCACAGTTTGATCCATATCCACAAGTAATGACATTCGTTTCGTTTGCGATGGGCTTTAGAATCGGTTCATCTCCATCCATAACCGTTACTCCATCACTTTTTAAGCCGTCACGAATTTCCATTTTAGCTTCTGCGATTTTCTCACGGCTGCCCAGTTGTTCAAGATGGGACTCGCCTATATTTGTAATCACCGCATAGTCAGGCTTTGCAAGACGGCTTAAAAATGAAATCTCGCCTAAATGACTCATCCCCATTTCCAAAATGAGGACCTCACAATCCTCTTTCATTGAAAGGATCGTAAGAGGCATCCCGATATGATTATTATAATTTCCCATTGTTTTAAATGAATGAAATTGTTGTTCAACAAGTGAAGAAATTAAATCTTTTGTCGTTGTCTTTCCGTTGCTGCCGGTAATTGCCACAACATACGGCTTTACCATTGAAAGGTAACGTTCTGCGGTTTTTTGCAATGCGATTGTTGTGTCTTCAACTAAAATGATAGGAAAGTCCATTGGAAGGCCCGGCGGCAACAGCTTATCTTTGTTCCAATAACTTGCGACAGCACCGTTGCTTATCGCTTGCAGCAAAAAATCGTGACCGTCAAAACGCTCACCTTTTATAGGGATAAAGAGCCCACTCCTCACTTGTTGCCTGCTATTTATAAATATACATTCGATTTGTCTTGAGTCATTTGACTTTCCATTCACCAATTCGCCTAGCGATTCAAAAAAAGATAGCGGCTGATTCATAACCTTGACTCCTTTATCGCATCTCTGGCAACTTCACGATCATCAAAATGATAGATGTTCTTGCCGATAATCTGCTCCGTCTCATGACCTTTTCCAGCAACTAAAATGACATCATCCGGCTTCGCTTGCTGAACAGCATAGTAAATGGCCTCTCTTCGATCAACGATCGTAAGATAATCACCTTCTACATTTGCTGTTATGTCGTGCAAAATTTGCTCAGGATCCTCACTTCTCGGGTTGTCGGAAGTAAAAATCGCACAGTCAGCATATTGCATGGCGATCTCTCCCATGATCGGCCGTTTTGTTTTATCCCGATCACCGCCGCAGCCAACGACGACTGTCATTTTCCCTTTCGCAAATTCCTTAATTGTTTTTAAAACATTTAATAAGCTATCAGGCGTGTGTGCGTAATCAACAAGCACAGTGTACGGCTGGCCTTCATCAATCAATTCGAAACGGCCTGGCACACCTTCCATGCTTTCAAGACTTTGCTTGATCGAACGAAGGGATATGCCAGATGCCAGACATGCGGAGACTGCGGCTAACGCATTATAAACGCTAAAAGTGCCGATTAATCGCATATTGATGTCAATATCCCCAAATGGCGTACAAAGCAAAAAATTAGTTCCAGCGCCTGACAATTTTATATTTTTTGCTGAAATATCCGCCTCTTTTTCGATTCCATATGTGACTACTTCTGCTGCCGTAATCGTTTTGTAATAGGCTGAAGCTTCATCGTCATTATTTAAAACAGCAACTTTCCTCTGACATTTACTATATGTATTTCCTAGCTGGGAAAAAAGAATTCCCTTTGCTTGTTTATAAGCTTCCATCGTTTTGTGGTAGTCCAAATGATCCTGAGTTAAATTTGTAAAAACAGCGATGTCAAAGTCACAGCCTCTCACCCTGCCTAAATGAAGGGCATGTGAAGAAACTTCCATTACTGCGGCTTTCGTATCTCCTTCAACCATTTCGGAAAACATTTTTTGGAGAGTAAGTGATTCAGGGGTTGTGTTTGCTATGTCTCTTTCAACACCGTTGATTTTTGTATTAATCGTCCCAATTCTTCCTGTTCTTACTCCGCTGTCTTCTAATATTTTATCGATCAAATACGTTGTCGTTGTTTTTCCATTTGTGCCTGTGACGCCTATTACATTTAATTTTTTTGTAGGATATTCATAAAATACATCTGCAAGAATGGCCATCGCACGCTGCGAATCTTTTACTAAAATCGTAGGGACATCTAAGTTGACCGGACGCTCAACAACGAGTGCGACCGCTCCTTTCGAAACCGCCTCTTTGGCAAAATCATGTCCATCAACCGTAAATCCGTTGATACATATAAATAGATCATTTTGATTTACCTTGCGTGAATCCATTTGAATCGAATGAATTTCCGGATTCCCTTTTTTTAACCATTTTTTCACAAGTAAATGGCCGATCAATTTTTCCAGCTTCATGTATCCCAGTCCTCTCTGAAGCAATCTATATCCATTTGGTTAAGGTTATTCGTCAAAAACGATGGAGTAAATGGCTTACTCCACCGTTTTTGGCAAATAATCAGTTGTACGGCCTTGGGTGAATGTAAGTTTAGAAGGTAATTTAGAAGCCAAGCTCCGGCCGCTTGGCTTCACCGCCCCATTTATTTTACTACATTAAGGATCGCTTTCGTAGTCATTTTATTCGGTTCGTCAATCACTTAAGGCTTTCGCCATCCTTTGATAATCATTTTTTTCTAATCATTTGAAGTTCAATGTTTTTCACTTAAATATAAGCGAATGGTTGAACCTTCTTCGACTTTTTCGCCGGCTTTTGGCGATTGGTAAATCACTTTCTCGCCGGTTCCGGATGCATCGATTTTTAAATTGTAAAAAGCATTCCGGATTTCTTTAAGAGTTTGCCCAGTAAGATCCGGCACTTCGATCATTGGAGTGTCATTCCACGCTTTTTCTTTTTCAATTTGTTTTTTTCTCTTTTTAACGTCCATGACTTGCAGACTGTCGCCAATAATTTTACCGGCAATCGGAGCGGCGACGGTACCCCCGAATTGTACAATCCCTTTTGGATTGTCAATCGCAACATAGACAATAATCTCTGGGTCATCTGCCGGAGCAAAACCAATAAATGAAACAATGTAGTTATTTGTTAAATATTTTCCCCCGACAGCTTTTTGTGCCGTTCCTGTTTTTCCGCCGACACGATAGCCGTCGATAAACGCGTTTTTTCCAGTTCCCTTTGCAACAACGCTTTCTAGAGATTCACGGATTTTCTTTGACGATTCTTTTGAAATAACTTGCCGCTTCATCTTCGGTGTTATCTTTTCAACCGTCTCATTCGTTTTTGGATCGATCCATTCTTTTGCAATATAAGGCTCATATAAGGCCCCTCCGTTAATGGCGGCTGATACAGCGGTTATTTGTTGAATAGGCGTTACAGAAACACCTTGGCCAAATGATGTCGTTGCCAGTTCCACTGGCCCAACCCGTTCAAGGTCAAATAGGATTCCTGTACCTTCTCCCTGCAAATCAACACCTGTTTTTTCACCAAAACCAAATTTATGAATATAGGAAAACAGTTTTTCTTTGCCTAGCCTTTGGCCTAGCGCTACGAAGCCTGGGTTGCATGAATTCTCGACAACTTCTAAAAATGTTTGCTCACCATGCCCGCCCGATTTCCAACATCTTAGCTTGGCGCTACCGACTTTTATATGGCCTGGATCGTGAAAATGGTCATGCTCCAAGTCAACCTTTCCTTCTTCAAGTGCGGCAGCAAGTGTAATGATTTTAAATGTTGAACCCGGTTCAAACGTACTCCAAACCGGTTTGTTTTGATTATAGATTTCCGGTGCAATTTCCCGGAAGTTTTCCGGATTGAAATCCGGCCTGCTGGACATCCCTAAAATTTCGCCTGTCTTGGGATTCATGGCAATTGCCATGGCCCCATCCGGATGGTAAGTTGTCTCAGCAATATCCAATTCTCTTTCGATGATTGTCTGCACTTTTGAATCAATGGTCAGTTTTAAATTTAACCCGCTTTGGGGAGGTGTGTAGTCATCTGAAAGAAAAGGCAGGCGATTCCCTTTTGCATCTGAGTAATACTCAACTTGGCCTTTTTTTCCACTCAATTTTTCGTCATAATATTTTTCCAGGCCTGTTAGCCCCTGATTATCAATCCCCGCAAAACCGAGGACATGTGACAAATAGCTGCCAAATGGATAATGGCGCTTGTTATCTTCAGCGATATATACGCCAGGTAATCGCAATTTTCTTATTTCATTTGCCTTTTCATTTGAAATTTTTCGTCCTTCTGGATGAATCCACTGGGAAGATGAGGGTTTCGTAAGAATCTCATATACTCTATCTTTCTTCATATTAAGAGCGGACGCCAGTTTCTCAGCGGTATCGTTGGCATCCTTCACTTGCCTTGGCACGACAAGGATAGACGGAGCACTTATATTTTTGGCGAGCGGAATATCGTTGCGATCAAGAATTTCTCCGCGTTCTGCTTCAAAAGGAATATTTCTGCTCCATGAATCCTTTGCTTTTTCCGTTAGCCAATTCCCCTGTATTAGCTGTACATACCCTAACCTGGCAATTAAAACGAAAAACACAATTACGCCAATTACAAGCGAAAAAATAATCCTTTTCCGTACAGTAACATTTGAAACGCGCAAAGTGAGGACCTCCCTTACTTAACTCGTTTCAATATATGCTTGTACGAAAATAATTAGACGCCGCTCACTCATTTTGTTTTTGTTTTGGCTACTCTGGAGGAGCAAGCTGTATCGTGATTTGATCCTTTTCTCTTACTGATTCTTTTGGCTTTATACTTTGTTTAACAACATAGCCGGAACCATTTATTTTCGGTTCCAACTGCAGGATTTCAACGACTTTCAAGGCGTCCGCCAAAGACCACCCTTTTAGATTCGGCATTTTAATTTCTCCGTCGCCTTTTAAAATGATTCGTTCTCCATTTAAAACAGATGAACCCGGATAAGGAATCTGTTCCTGTATCAAGCTATCTTTGTTGCCTAAAGCCTCGACTTTAAACCCTTTATTTTCAAGTTCTTTTCTCGCTTCTTCCAACTTTTTCCCAGCATAATCTTCCAGTTCTAAGCCATAATTACTATTTTTCGAAAGAGCTTTCTTTGAATCCTCAGATGCATCTGGTTCGATATTTAAATGCTGTAAACTGTTTTTCGTAATCGATGTAAATAGCTTTCCTGTTGCTTGAGAGCCTGTTTCGAAGCCTTTAAGTTTAGGGCGGTCTACGGCAACATAAACGACTAACTTCGGATCATTTTTAGGTGCCATTCCTATAAATGAATAAATATTTTTTCCCCATCCTTTCATATATCCGCCATTCGGAGATGGGATTTGTGCAGTCCCCGTCTTACCGGCAATGTCGTAGCCTTCAATCGCAAACGGCTGTCCTGTTCCATCTGTTACAACAGTTTCCAGAATGTCTAATACTTTTGATGCCGTTTCTGGAGAAATGGGCTTGCCTGTTGATTTTGGCTTGTTTTCTAGGATGATTTCGTCTGTTTCAGGGTCTATGATTTTTCGTGTAACATATGGACGCATCATCACGCCATTATTTGCAATCGCAGTCGCTGCCTGAATTTGTTGTATCGGCGTAACAGCTGTACCTTGGCCAAAGGAAGTCGTTACTTTTTCAATCTCAGCTTCATAGCGGAAAGCACTGTTTGCTTCATCAGGCAAATCGATTCCCGTTTTTTCGCGAAAACCAAACTTTGTCAAATACTGGTATAGACGATTAAAGCCTAACTTTTCTTTCGCCAACTTGGAAAAAGCAACGTTTGATGAGCGTCTTACGCCTTCATCAAAGGTAATGCTCCCCCATCCCTCACCATTGTTATGGTCAGAGATGACACCACCGGCAACTTTGTATTTTCCAGATTGATACTTTTCCTGTCCGTTGTATACTCCCTCTTCAATCGCGGCGGCAAGGGTAAATACCTTCATTGTGGAACCAGGCTCAAAACGGGAGGAAATTGCATCATTTGAATAGTTTGCAATATCTCTTTTATTCGGATTAAAACTTGGCCGGTTCCCTAAAGCTAGAATTTCACCTGTCTTTGGATTGGCAACGATTGCGATTGCTCTTTCCGGCTTGTATTCTTTTTCAATTTCATTTAATGCCTGTTCAACGAAAAGCTGAATATTTTCATCAATTGTTAAATAGACACTTTTTCCATTTTGGGGCTTTTCTATTTTTTCATCTGGCACAGGCAGCTTTGTTCCGCTTCCATCGCGTTTAAATGTAACCGATCCATTTTTTTCTATTAAATATTTATTCAAACTTTTTTCAAGGCCCATTACCCCTTCCTGGATATCAGACTGTTCATTTTCATTCACAAATCCAATGATATGTGACGCGAACACCTGATTAGGGTAATATCTTTTGGTCTCTCTTTCAAAACCGATCCCCGGGAGATTTAATTCCTCTATTTTATTTTTTTGCTTTTGCGTAAGTTTGCGGCCGTAAGCGCCAAACTCAACTTGAAAGCGCTTCTTTTGCTTTAATATTTTTTCTAGATTTTCTTTTGAGGCACCTAAAATAGGCGCTAGCTGTTTCGCAGTTTCTTCAGGATCCTTCACGTGGTTTGGATAAGATCGATCGAGAATCGCATAAATCGTATAGGAAGGAATATCTTGCGCAAGGACGTTTCCTTTCCGATCATAAATGGAGCCTCGGTGGGCTTCTAACGTTTTGGAAGTTGTCCAAAGTTCTTGGGCAAGCGTATTTAATTCTTTTCCGTCTACTTCTTTCGTTATTTCGATGTATAAAAATCTTGTAAACAATAAAAGAAAGAGCAGCACAAACAAAATTACAACACTGGCTGCTCCTTTATTAATATTTTTATTTTTCATTTGTCCCATTTTTATCACACTCGCGTAGCTTACTCTGTGATGACCTTTACATTCTCTTCATTTAATTCCAAACCCAATTCATTTTTTGCGATATTAAAAATCCGATCAGGATCGCTCAACTCTGTTACTTGCAATTCCAAATCCTGGTTTTCGCGGGTTTTTGCATCAATTTCTGTCTGAACAGCTTGAATGTCCCGATTTATTGAATTGATCGATGAATAATTTGAAATAACAAAAACGGAAGCAAGGAAAAAAGTAATCGCAAGAATCGCTAATAATACGACTTCCCCTTTAGTTATTCTACCTTTTTCGACAACAACTGTCGATGTTTTCTTTACATGCTTTTGAGCATGTTGCTGTTTTCTCCTCGTTTGAAAAGCCAAATTATCCAAAATTTATCCCCCTATCGTAAAATTTAACACTTTTCCGCAACCCTGAGCTTTGCTGAACGCGCTCTTCGGTTATGTTTAATCTCTTCTTCCGTCGGCAAGATGGGTTTTCTCGTAATCAATTTTACTTTCGGTTTGTATTCATCCGGAATGATAGGAAGCCCTTGCGGAAGTTCCGGGCCTGTGCTTTCCTTTTTAAAAACTGTTTTACATATTCGATCTTCTAGAGAATGAAACGTAATAACAACGATTCTCCCTGCCGGGTTTAATAGTTCGATCCCCTCTTTTAGCCCGGCTTCAAAAACTTTCAGTTCATCATTCACTGCTATTCTTATTGCTTGAAATATTCTTTTTGCCGGATGCCCGCCTTTTCTCCGGGCAGGCGCTGGAATGGCTTCTTTAATTATCTCAACGAGCTCACTAGTCGTCTCTATCCGTTTCTTTTGTCTTGCATATCCAATTTTTCTCGCAATTTGCTTGGAAAATTTCTCTTCGCCATAGTGAAAAAAAATGGAAACAAGCTTCTCATATTCCCACTCGTTTACAATTTCCTTTGCTGTGAGGTGTGCATTTTGATCCATCCTCATGTCTAATGGGGCATCGTGATGATAACTAAATCCCCGTTCAACCTCATCCAATTGCGGGGAAGAGACACCCAAATCAAAAAGAATGCCATCTACCATCGTTACATTTCGGCTGTTTAATTCTTCTTTTAAAAAGCGAAAGTTGTTACGGATAAAAGTGAAATGATTATGATGGGAAAAATATTGCTCGGCATGGCGAGCGGCCGTTACATCTTGGTCAAATGCATAAAGATGTCCGTTAGGCGATAATTTTTCCATGATTTTTGCACTATGCCCACCTCTTCCAAACGTACAGTCAACATAGATGCCATCAGGGGAAATATTAAGTTGTTCAACTGCTTCTTCTTTGAGTACTGTTTCGTGTCCGTTCATACGTCTCCCACACTTGGTTGTCCAAAAAAAGACTAGAGTCTCCTGGCTCTTTTTGAAACATCATTCAATAAATAGCTACAATTCAAAGTCAATTAAGCTTTCAGCAATTTCACCAAAAGATTCTTCAGAGTCATTGTAGTAATCTTCCCAAACAGCATTGCTCCAAATTTCAATTCGATTTGAAACTCCGATGATTGTACACTCTTTTTCCAATTTGGCATATTTCCGGAGTGTCGGCGCAATATTGACTCTTCCCTGTTTATCTAGTTGGCATTCCATTGCCCCTGAAAAAAAGAATCTTGTAAAAGCTCTTGCATCTTTTTTTGTAAAAGGAAGCGATTTAAGCTTTTCTTCCAACACTTTCCATTCTTCTAAAGGGTAACCAAATATGCATTGATCTAGTCCTCTAGTGAGCACAAATGTTGAGCCAAGTTCATCGCGGAACTTTGCAGGAATGATCATTCGTCCTTTTTCATCAATGTTATGTTCATATTCCCCCATGAACATGGCCCAATTCCCCCACTTTCATAATCTAATCTACCACATCCCCCCACAATGTACCACACTCTTTTTTTACTATTTCCATGAAAAAAGAAAAAATCCTGCCAAAGCGGCAAGATTTTATTTTATAGTGCGTGTTCAAAAAGGAGGACAACGAGAGGCAAGAAGGTCGAGGAAGCGCAGCTCTGAGCAACACAGCGTATGTTTGTAGGATACGTGAGGAGCGGAAGAGCAAGCTGACGAAGAGATTCGCAGCCTATTAAGGAAGTTCGACTAAATCATCACGTCCTGTGATAACGTCGAACTGACTTACTTCCTGTAAGCCTCCGGACTTTTTTAACATCCTCTTATATATAGATGATATGATGTTTATCATTCTCCAAATCAAGGATTGTAAATAATTCATCGATGAAACTTAACCCATATTTATTTAAAAAATAAAAAATGTTCCAGCTGCGTTCTTGCATGCCCCCGTTTGGAACGAGGGAAGCTTCAATGGTATCGAATGCCTGTAATTCATTCAAGTAACGCTCTTTATACATTCGCTCAATTTTCCTTTCCATAAAGTCAATTTGTGACATGATAAACAATCGGTTTTTCTCGGACAATTTTCCTAAATTCCGATCATTCTCCCAAGCAAATTTTCTTAACTTCGAATGAGCGAGATCGATCATATTTCGTGTTTCTTGAATAATCGATTCAAGATCATTGTTTTTTCGGCTTTCAAGCCATTGATTTCGAAACATTTCTACACCAGAAGTTAATATATTCTCTACCGACAAATGAAATTGTTCAAGCATTTTATTTATCTTCCGCTCTACGACTGTAAGATTCATACGCGGAACGACCGGCGGCATTTTTCGATTCATCACTTCGAATAATAGCTTAAGCTGTGCCCAATATGTAATCTCCCCGGGGCCTGCTACAAACGCTAGTGTCGGAAAAAGAAAATCCTGCATTAATGGACGGGTGACAACATTGTTGCTTAATAATTCTGGACTTTCCCTACTAATGTTGACTAGTTCCTCTTCCGTGAATTGACGATCTTTTTCTTTTAAATAAAACATATTGTCTTGATTTTTATGTAAAAGTTCTCTTTTCCCGTTTAGATGGTAAAATAAATGAACACATTCAGCATCTGTTTCAATGATCGTCGGATAATCCAGCTTCCCCATTAGGCTTTCTTGCTCTTTTAAAGCTGCTTGCAGTTCATTCGTTTTACGGATCATTTCTTCAAAAAAGACGGCTTCGATTTTTCTTGCTTCTTCCTGATTTGAATCAATAAAAATAAGGCCATATTTTTGAAAAAAGTGAGACATCACGTGAATAAAAAAGGCGCTGATCGTTTTTGAAACATGGATTTTCTCTTTTAAAAGCTTCATCATCTCGGAAGTATGGGCGGATTCTCCAAAAAAAGAAAATATTTCTTCTACCCATTCTTCCATTGAATCTTGATCAAGTGTAATATCAGAAACTGGTTGTTTATCCACTTGCTTATTCGGAAACTTCTTTTTGATTAGCTTTCCATCTTTTTCTACCCAAATATGATTGATCTCTTGGTAATCATGGTCCTCTCCCGCTACCCAAAAGATAGGGACAACCGGGGTTTTCAGTTGGTCCTCGTATGCTTTAGCCAATTGAATCGTCGTGATAGCTTTATAAATTGTATAAAGCGGCCCGGTTAAAAGGCCTGCCTGCTGTCCCGTAATAACTACCGTACAATCATTTGCTTGTAATTTTTCTATGTTTTCAAAGACCTTCGGGTGTGTTGAAAATTGTTCATTGAATGCAAGAAGATGGTTTGCAAGTTTATGGCGTGGAAAATCATTTTTGACGAGTTCATTTCTTCTTTGGACGTACGTGCTTCTATTTTTATAGTCATATTCAAAAAATTTTCCAGCTTCACCTTTACTATGAACATAATCGTCAAAGAGACGATTTGAATTTGGAAGAATACATTCATCAATAACCATTTTTCTTTCCCCTCTTTACAAAGTGAGAATGAATCAAAGTGATTCCGTTCACAATTTTTCATAAGGCTGCTCTGCTTCACTATTTTCTACTTCTAGGGCTTTTATACTCGTGAAAACAAATTCTGTATAAGGGAGTGTTTTTTTCTGCTCTTTAGCTAGCGATAAGATATAACCGCTAATGGCGTCGATTTCTGTTCTGCGTTTTAACTTTATATCACACAACATTGATGATTCGTTTTTTGCAGTCTTTTCACAAATGGACACGACATGATCCCATAACCCTTCATTTTGAATCATTAAAACAGAAACCGTTTCTTCATATAATTGCCGCATTAATTTAGTAAAGCAACCGTTTTTTACTAACGTACCATTTTTTATTCGATAGATGGCTGTCAAAGGGTTTATCAAAGCATTTACAACTAGTTTGTTCGCAAGCATCTTATACCAATCTTGTTGAAATTCAATTGGGAATTGATGTTGAGACCAGGATTCAATAAATACTAACTTTTCTTCATCGATTCCTTCGTCGAATGGAGCTATTTTCACTTTTCCATATCCTGTATGGTTCACTTCATTTCCAGACAATTTCATAGCCCCATGCTCCACAATTCCCAATACAATAGAACAATGAGTTAGTTTCTCCAAAAAGGGGAGATGGCCCATGCCATTTTGAATAAATAAAAAACATCTATTATGGCAATTTTTTTTTATTACCGGCATGATCTCTTTTAATTGATGCTGTTTAACAGATACGATGACGAACGGATCGTTGATTTCTGTATTTAGAGTAAGTTGGGCTGCACATATTGAAAAATGCTTCTTTTTTTCCCCGTTACGAAAAATGAAACCGTCTTTATTTAGTAGGTCTGCCTGCTGCGTAGTTCGGGTATAAAGGGTGACTTTAATCCCAATCTCCCTTAAATAAGCCGCAAACAGAAGCCCAATTGAACCTGCACCTAAAATCGAAACGCCCACAAATTTATTCTCCCTTACAAGAGGATGTTCAAAAAGTCCGGAGGCTTACAGGAGGTAAGTCAGTTCGACGTTATCACAGGACGTGATGCTTTTAGTCGAACTTCCTTAATTAGGCTGCGAATCTCTACGTCAGTTTGCTCTTCCGCTCCTCACGTATCCTACAAACATACGCTGCGGTGCTCAGAGCTGCACTTCCTCGACCTTCTTGCCTCTCGTTGTCCTCCTTTTTGAACAAGCAATTTAAACATACTTATATCATTGTAGCATTGGAAGGCAAGATGTAGAAATAAAAAAACTCTCCCTCTTATGCAAGGTGAGAGTTTATAGAAAAATTTAGTGGTCTTCTTCCTCAACGAATTTGCTTGCCCGATTCATAATTTCAATCATCGTCTTATAATCTTTTTTTAATATTTCATTTACTTCCGTTAATTCTTTAAGTTTACTCTCGTATTCTTTTTTTGTCTCCTCAAGTTCTTGGCGCAATTTAAAATTTTCTTGTTCCAAAGCATGAATTCTTTTTTCATCTGTTGCTAATTTTTGCAGAAATGAAATAACATCCTCCAAGTTCATATTTTTATCTAACTCAGATAGCATGTTAAAGGATAAACCGCTTTCACTTTGGTGTGTTTTCCGTTGCTCTTTTGCTAAAGCAATCGATTCCTCATATTTTTTTCGAACTGTAGAATTCCAACGGAAACCACATGCAGCAGCAGTCCTCCCAAGACGCTCCCCTACTTCTTTAAATGCTGACAATTGCGTGCTTCCTTCACGAATATGCTTTAAAACAATTTCGGCCAAAATTAAATCTTCATCTTCCGTCCAAGCATCTTGCCTGTGTACAGCCAAAGCTATCCTCCCCCATCTGCATCAAATTCATTCTTATTTAATTTATGCAAATGGTAGAAAAGATAGAATAGAAACTATATACGCGGATTAAAATTCTTCGGTTCCTTTCATCCTTTGCCTTGCTCCGAATTTATTTGTTAAGAAAACGGCGAACGGCTGCGTGGTGTTCTTCCTTTTCCCAAAGTTTAGAGCAGTTTCGAATTTCTTTTTCTACATTCTCTTCAAAGGTAGCGAGATCAAATTTGTTCAGCCAAATCTTTTTGTATGCTGAAAGTACATTAGCGCTTTGTTTTAGGTATGGATTTAAAAATTGTCTCAAGCCATCTTCCAAATTTTCATCGTCATTAATTAATTGATGTATAAAACCATCTTCAAAACCTTTTTCAGCGGCGAAAAGTTGAGAAGTCATTAAGTATGTCATGGCATCGTGAGGCTTCAGACGTTCAAAAAGCATTGTGCCTCCGCCCCATCCCGTCGTAATTTCGAGGGAACCTTGAACAAATCCGAATTTCGTGTTTCTTCTTGCTATTCGAAAATCGCAAGCTGTAATAAGTTCACAGCCTCCGCCAACAGCCGCCCCATTCAACAGAGCAACCGTCGGTTTTGGAAATAAAAAAATGCGTTTTAAAATTTGCCCCATTTTTGAAAGCATACCGTACGCTTCCGCTTCCGTATAGAGAGAATGGAATAAAGACAAATCGCCACCAGAACAAAATGCCCGATTGCCGCTTCCCGTCATAACGACAATTTTATCATCTGTCGCTTCGATTTTATGTAATATTTCGTCTAGTTCATCCATCATTTCGTAGTTTACTGCATTTCTCAACTCAGGCCGACTCAGCGCGATCCAAGAAATCCCATCTTCTTGCTTCCATTCCAGTGTGTTCATCATTTCACCCCATTAAAGAAAAAGCAGAGAGCAATGTACTCTCCACTTCATTCTTACTTGCTGATCACTTCTTCACCTTTGTAAGTTCCACAAGATTTGCAAACACGGTGAGACAATTTGTATTCTCCGCAATTTGGACATTCCGTCATGCCCGGTACTTCTAGTTTGATATGTGAACGACGCATATTTTTTTTGCTTTTCGATGTACGACGCTTAGGTACTGCCATAACTACCCACCTCCTTTACAAGCGAATAAACGTCAAATCTCTTTGTCAGTTTCACTCACATCCTCACGTTTTTAAATACGTGTGGTGTCCACTTGTTCATTCCCTTGATCTTCTCGTTTCTCATTCGCTTCCTCAGCCTTTTTACTCATCATCCGTATCATTTTTCTTCCCAAAAAATTCGGCTAACTTAGCCATTCTCGGATCGATTCTAGGTTTTTTGTCTTTTTCGGAAAGCATTGCCCAGCCTTCTCCCGAAGATGTAACTTTTGCACTTGGATGGACAACTTTCATCGGAACGGCAAGCAGGATATTTTCCTCAATAATTGGCATAAGATGAATTGTACTATCTTTCATTTTGTGAAAGACTTCATTCTCTCCCTCTTCCCACTCCGTCGGGCCGCGATCCAGTTGAAAAGATTCAATCGTGTCTATTGTAAAGGGATAATCTACATCTTTAAGCGTTAATGAACAAGGAAGAACCATCTTCCCTGTCAAGTGTAAAGTGAAAGTAACAACATTATTCACTAAATTTCCTTCACCTTGTACCCTTACGTTAGAAATATCGCGAATTTGTTTATCCTTTTCCTTCAAATCATCTACATTGACAACTTCATCCAGCAAAAGACGATCATTTCCAAGGCGCTTAATTTCTTCTATTGTCCATTTCAGCATGTTTTTCACCTCGAAATAACAAGTGTAATTATAGCTTGCCTTTACTCTATTGTCAATAAAGCGAAACTTCCTTCAGTGTGGCTTATTATCTCCAATTCCACAATAATTACATAATTTTTTGCTCCTCACTTTTCATACCAGTATAATTTAATTAACAATTCGAAAGAGGAGAATTCATTCATGAAATCTGTCGGAATCATTGTAGAATATAATCCATTTCACAACGGCCATGCCTACCATTTGCAACAAGCAAAAAAGAAAACGAACGCTGATATCGTGATTGCCGTTATGAGCGGTTACTTTCTTCAGCGTGGTGAACCTGCCCTAGCAAGCAAATGGACACGAGCGGAAATGGCCTTAGCCGGAGGAGCGGATCTCGTTGTTGAACTTCCTTATGCCTTTGCAACACAAAAAGCTGAAGTGTTTGCAAACGGCGCTGTCTCCCTTCTAAAGGCATTACACACAGATGCGATTTGCTTCGGAAGTGAAGAGGGGGACATTGACGCCTTTCATGAACTTTTGTCTTTTCATCAAGCAAACGAAGAATTGCTGGATGCTGAAATTAATCAGGAAATGAAAAAAGGGCTAAGTTATCCAAAAGCTGCTTCGAATGCTTTCCAAAAAATTAAACATAAAGGCCTGCTTGATTTAAGCCTGCCCAATAATATATTAGGATTTCATTACGTTAAAGCAATCAAAGAGCAGCAGGCACCTATTGAAGCGTTAACTGTCAGGCGGACGAAATCAGGTTACCACGACCAAACACCAGCCAGTCCAACCATCGCGAGTGCAACGAGTATACGAAATGAAATAAACAGCAAGCGCTCCATTCAGACCATTCAACAATTCGTACCCGATTCGAGTCTATTGCTTTTAAAAAAAGAGTTTGACACGTTTGGCAAGCTTATAAGCTGGGAAGATCTGTTTCCGTTTTTAAAATATAGGCTTTTAACATCGACGCCAGGCGAACTGCAAACAATATATGAAATAGAGGAAGGAATCGAAAACCGTTTTATGCAATACATAAAAGAAGCTGAAAGTTTTAAAGGATTTATCCAAAAAGTGAAAACAAAGCGTTTCACGTGGACACGGCTGCAAAGAATGTGTACACATATGTTGACAAATGCAAAAAAAGAAGAAATGCAAAAAGCCTTAACCTCAAAAAAAGCAACCTATATCCGTTTGCTGGCAATGTCTAAAAAAGGGCAGTACTATTTAAGCAAAAAGAAAAAGAATATTGGCCTTCCGATTATTTCCAAATACTCAAAACAATACAGCACACTGCTGCGGCTTGATGATGTTGCTGCATCTGTATATGCGATGGCTTACGATCAATCCAAACGGGAAAAACTAATAAAAAGCGAATATTCTACTCCCCCAATGAAAGAGGCAGGTATCTAGATTAACAAAAATCATCCGATAGGCAGTTCAATGTTTTCATCTGGAACTGCCTTACATTTCACGAGGGTTGTTCAAAAAGTCCGGAGGCTTACAGGAGGTAAGTCAGTTCGACGTTATCACAGGACGTGATGCTTTTAGTCGAACTTCCTTAATAGGCTGCGAGTCTCTTCGTCAGCTTGCTCTTCCGCTCCTCATTTAATTGAAAGGAGTTATGCACCTGCTTCTACAAGCATTGCTCCGAAGCAAGCTTCCTCGGTGCAACTCGTAGCGGATCATAGAAGTATCGCTCGTCGCTGCGGTGCTCAGAGCTGCGCTTTCTCAACCTTCTTGCCTCTCGTCGTCCTCCTTTTTGAACACGAACTTTCACGTTACAAATTTGAGAGATAGTCAATCGCTTCTTGTGCGGTTTTTACAGGGATAATTTTCATTTTTGTTTTAATTTCCTCCGCAGCTTCTTCCGCCTCTTTAAAATTATTCCCATCTACAGGGGCAAAGAAGAAATCAGCATCCGCATTGTCCGCCGCGACGACCTTTTGTTTTATTCCTCCAATCGCCCCCACATCACCGTTTTCATTAATTTCGCCAGTTCCGGCGATTTTATATCCTTTCGTTAAATCTTTGTCAGTTAGTTGATTATAAATTTCAAGAGTAAACATTAAACCTGCGGAAGGGCCGCCGATACTGTTTGTATTGAAAGTAACTTTTCGCTCTGTATTTACAACCCTTTTCGTTACTGGCCCAACGATTCCTACTCCCACCTTATTCTCGCCAGCCAGTCCATAATCCTTTGGAAACTGTTGAACCTTCACCTCAGCCGCTATCATTTTCCCATTTCGATTTATATCAAACGTTACGGTTTCTCCTTCTTTTTTTTCTTTTAAATAGGCAAGCAATTCTTCCGATGTCTCAATTTTCTTACCGTCAACTGATTGAATGATGTCACCGACTGCTAGCTTTTTTTCTGCTGGCATGCCTTCAATTAATCCGGTAACGATGACCCCTTCATTTTTTATTTCGACTTGTTCACCAGCCAATTTAAATGCGGTGATGATAGCTGCCTGTTGAGACATCTCCATTACTTTCAATTGCCTATGATCATACTCGCTATCACTTTCCCACTCTCTTTTTATTTGGTTTTCGGGAAAGATATATTGGTATTTATTAAAATGAGCAATGGCATATTGTAAAATATTTGCTTTTCCAATCCGAATCGTTGTGAGCATTAACTCTCCCGTCTCAGAGTTGCCGCCTTCTACGGTTACCATATTATCAAGCGATTCAGCATCGCCGGGATACGTCACGTAAAAAGGCAATTTTATCACAGTAAGTAAAATAATAGCCACTACTACCGCAAATATGGCATATGTTCTTGATTTGTATGGATGTTTTTTTGTGAATCTCATCAGGCGTGGGACTCCTTCCAGTTTTCAATTGCCTTTTCAATGTTTGTAAGCTGCTTCTCTGTTTCCCTTTTCCCTAATTGAATCAGTTCATTCGCATGTTCAAAAGAATGCAGACTATAATTGCCTAAATCGGGACGAATGATGATATCTGTTTTTATTTCATGATAGCGAACCATTTCATTTTGCATAATATCCAAGCTTTGCAAAATAACATCAACAATTGTGGTGATTTGCGGTTTCGTTTTTAAATTAAATACATCAACAGCGATAATAACATCCGCCCCCATTTCTTTCACGACTGACACCGGGACACGATCAACAACACTCCCGTCAACGAAATATCTCCCATTTATGTTTTCAGGCACGAAGACCCCCGGGATGCTGATGCTTGCCCTTACGGCATCCGCAATGTTTCCATCCCGAAATATAACCTTTTCCCCTGTATGTAAATCGACTGCAACAATCGATAGTGGAATGGCTAAATCTTCTATTTTTTTTCCTTGTGTCAAAAGGTGAATGAGCTCTTTTACTTTACTCCCGGCAATAAAGCCCATTTTCGGAAACATAAAATCAAAATAGAATTTATGCCGAAACAAAGAGGCAAACCGTTCCAGCGTTTCTCCATCGTGTCCCATACTATAAAGGGCTCCGACTAGAGATCCGATACTGCAGCCAGCAATGAAATCGATTGGAATATTATTTTTTTCAAGCACTTGGATTGCGCCAATATGAGCGAATCCTCTCGCACCTCCCGCACCTAATGCCAACCCAATTTTCGGCTCCATATCTGCACCCCTTTAGTTTTTGGTCTATTAAATAAATTAAAACGTATAATTTAACGATCGGACAAACATAACAAACAAAAGTCAGATGACAGAGGACTGACTAGAGGAAATCGGCGGCGAAAGAACCGATTTCCTATACTCAATTTAAAAAAGTGAAACATGTATTGCGTGGTGATGAATAAACGAATGGGTCCTAAAATGAAAACGTTGCTTTACGCCATAATCATAACATTTATTGGTTTTTCGATAATTATTTCACCAAATGATTCTGTATCCGCAGCTTTAAATGGAGTAAAAATGTGGGGAGAAGTTGTTTTTCCCTCTTTGTTCCCATTTTTTGTCATCTCAGAAATCATGATTGGGATTGGGATTGTCAATTTCGTCGGTATCTTACTCGAACCTTTTATGCGGCCTCTTTTCCGTGTTCCAGGGGCAGGCGGATTTGTATTGGCGATGGGAATGGCTTCTGGCTTTCCTGCGGGCGCTAAATTTACAGCAAGGCTTAGGCAGGAAAAGCAGATTACAGCCATCGAGGCGGAACGCCTCTCCGCTTTCACGAACTCTTCAAACCCACTCTTTTTGAGCGGTGCGATTGCTGTCGGCTTCTTTCACAATGTTGCTCTCTCTCTCTTAATTATGACCTGCCATTATTTAAGCAATCTTTTTGTCGGGATTACGATGCGATTCTATGGAAAAAGAGAAGAAAATTCAAAGACGAAACGGCCGCATCACACCGCTTCCTTAAAACTGGCGTTTGAGCAAATGCACCAAAAACGTTTAAATGATAATCGAACGCTCGGGCGGTTGCTCGGTGATTCAGTAAATTCGGCAATACAAACACTATTAATGGTCGGTGGGTTTATTATTCTTTTTTCAGTATTAAATAACGTATTAAGCATCATTAATATTACTGATGCTATAGGAACAATGATAGGAGTTTTTTTCTCTATCTTCACCATCCCGGCTGAATTAAGCCCCGCATTCTTTGCAGGCTTGCTCGAAATAACAAATGGCGCCCAACAAATAAGCGAAACGGCAGATGTCTCCCTATTTTATCAGGTGCTGCTTGTAAGTTTTATTTTAGGCTTTAATGGCTTTTCAATCCAGGCTCAAGCTGCTACTTTCCTAGCACAAGCTGATATCCGATTTTGGCCTTTTTTTATTGGAAGAGTTCTTCATGGCACCTATGCGATGGTGTTTACAGCGATTTTATGGAAACCTCTTTATGCTGCTCATCATGATTCCAATCCACCTGTTATCAGTTGGATAAACCAACAAGAATCGATCAACATGTTTATTAATCTTTGGGAGATTTTTGTAAAATATGGTTCTTTTATTACTTTATTTTCGATTTTCTTTTTTATCATTTACCAATTGAAAATTATAAAGTAAAACCAAAAAATACCCCGCTCATTAACGGGGTATTGAAAATTTTCTTTTAAGCGCTTCTTCTACAACTGGAGGAACGAGACCAGAAACACTGCCTTGATATTTTGCAACCTCTTTCACAATGCTTGAGCTTAAAAAAGAATACTCATTATTTGTCATAATAAAAAATGTCTCAATTTCATTGTCGAGTTTCCGGTTCATTGAAGCAATTTGCATTTCATATTCAAAATCAGAGACTGCTCTCAATCCACGGATAATGCAATTTGCTCCAACCTTTTTCGCATAGTCAATTAAGAGCCCGTTAAAAGAATCAATTTTGACATTCGGAATATCTCTCGTCGTTTCCTCTAAAAGTTCAATACGCTCTTCAACTGAAAATAACGGTTTCTTGTTTATATTATTTAATATTCCGACGATAACTTCATCAAAAACAGTAGCACCTCTTTTAATAATATCCAGATGCCCCAACGTTATTGGATCAAAACTGCCTGAACAAATAGCCACCTTTCTCATTTCTAAATCCCCCTCGTATTCATCTTGTAAGAAAAAATTGATATTGACGTGCTTCCGTAAGTTTCATATTTCGTTCGAACGATTTCTCCTATTTGATTATGTAATTCAAATTCTTTCGCATGTTCAACTATAATTCGCCCAGAATGGGATAACAAACCGAAAGATTGAATCGTTTCAATATCTGAAACGGTTGTCTTATTGTAAGGTGGATCAAGAAAAATATACGAAAAAAAAATATTTCTTTTCTTAAGCGCCTTCAGAGCAATTTTTGCATCGTTTCGATAAACTTCGGCATTTTCCTTAAAATGAGAACGTTTTAAATTTTCGTTTATCGTTTGGACAGCTTTATAATCCCGATCTACAAAAATGACTTTAGAAAAACCTCTGCTTAAAGCTTCAATTCCCAGGGCACCGCTGCCGGCGTATAAATCTAAACCGACTTCATTTTGAAAATAAGGGCCAATCATATTAAAGATAGATTCCCGTACTTTATCTGTTGTAGGCCTTGTTGAATGGCCAGGAACTGCTTTTATCGATAACCCCTTCATTTTTCCAGCTATTATCCGCATTGTGGACACCTCGACAAATTGAACACTGCTCTCACTATTATCCCACTTGCAACCACCCGTAAAACCCCACTTCAAGATTTAGAGGAATTGATGGCGTTAAGTGGACAATGGTTACTAATTCCCTGGCAAGTCTCCTTTTATACAAAACCATCCTACCATATTTAATTAAAACTTTAAATTTATTTTTCTGTCAAATTTATTTTATGTATACAAAAGATTGATTTGGCAATAATACAACTAACAGCATCAAATACGATGTTGTGCCAACATCGGTGAAAGCTTACTTTCCCCATAAGCTTTCATCCGGTTTCTCCTCTCCCATTGCCTCAATGGATAGAGGCTCCTGCAGGACTTACCTGCAGGTATTTTTTTACATAAAGAAAACTCGCCGAACCTTATAGGCATAGACAGAGGCCTAATACTCTCGCTAACTCTCTACGAGCACAGTCTCGGTATACTGCTGCATCGATTTTCTGCCGTTCTGTCCATTCATACTTTCTAACGTCGTATAAAAACCCGGCTTTATATAAACCGGGTTCCAAAAATGCTACAAGCCAATTTTCAGTTCAAATTCCTTCTCTTTATCGACCACTTTTTCATATTCTGTTTTAAGAAAAGGTTTTAGTGAAGGCTGAACAGCTTTCACGTAATGCAGCGAATTAAGTTTTTCGATTGTTTCATCAATATTTTCTCTGTTGCAATATACAATAGCGTACTTCATCCTCTTAGATGTATAAACTACATTGCCAAAACGGCGCAAATTTTTCATTTGTTTTAAAGAATAAAGCCAAACCGAAAGGCCAATGCGCTCTCCGATCATCTCATTTCCCCTTTGCTTTTTATTACCAGTTAGCACGTCCTTTTTTCCTTACCCGCAATTGCAGGCTCCACCTGAACCGCAGCCACCTTCGCAGCTTCGATTATCAAAAAAAGGATTTCCTGTTGGAACTTTAATAAAAGGTGAAACAGCACCGGCAATAATTGCACTTACTTCATTTAACAATGATTCTAGATCTGCCTCTGATTGTTTAAATGCAGCAACGGCTTCATTAAGATCAAGTTCACGCTTTAAATGGCGCATTTTTGTAGAGATCTCTGTAAAGTTGGGATGATATTTACCAAACCTTTGAACTTCATCATATTCTTCTTTCATTTTTGAAAACCGTGCGATTAGTTGCTGTGCTTCTAAATTATGGGCTAATGACTCTTTTGCCTGTCGATATTTATTTGCAATCTCAGATTGAGAGATATATGTAGCTAACATATTAGAATTTTCAATCACTTCCAGCAAATCACTTGTTGCAATCATTCAATACACCTCCATACTCCTTTATTATATATAAATTACCCCTTAATTACAAAAAAAGGAATACGCCATGCAATTGGCTAACCCATTACATGGCATTATTTTATCACGCATTAACTAAGCAGCAGACCCCCACTGATTGGTCTCACTTTATATCGACAGTAAATTTTTCATGATATTGATAAGGCTGCTGATTATTATGAACAAATTGCAATGTAATCTCATGTGTTCCTTTTGGGAGGCCTTTTATAATAAAGGCAGCTTGATTAACATCCTCTATCTTTTTCCCATTTACATACACATGAATATGCCCTTCTCCATCCTTCCTTGTGCTTTTTTCACCATCGGAAACGAAAGAGAACCCGGGAACGATGCATTCAACATACACATCCCTTCCCTTTACACTGTAATTTATTTTAATTGCCTTAAATTTACTTTGTACAGGCATATCCGTTATATTTTCTTTACTAAAGGTAGTTAACGGTTGCATAAATGCCATTTGAAAGCATAAAAACAAGCCCACTCCAAGGCTAATTATCCATTTTCTGCTCATTTGATCATAGACCTCCTTCCTTCTTTTTAGTGTCCGCCCATTTATTTGTTTTTATCCAATATAAAACCCAGTGTTCACCACTGGGCTCTGTTGTAATATTGCTTATCGCCTCGGTCGATTATAAGTAAAAGGACTTTGATACATCATGCGGGGTGCAGTTGGCGGCTTTTGTTTTGGCTTAAAATCACGGATAAGCTCTTGAATATTTCCAACAAGTCCTTTCATATCTGAAATATTTTTTTGGACTTGATCGAAATCAACCTGTCTTAATTTCCCAAAAAAACCTAACCGCTCATCGGAACTGGAATTCCCTCCTTCTTTCTCTTTATAAACATCCCATACTTCATCTTGCTCACCTAATATATACCACTCCTCATATAATTCCTTCCAATTTCGCCTTCCATTTCTTACCTCTTTTATTAAAGAAGGATGTTTCTTAACAAATTTTTTAAAAGATTCGACAGATTGTTGAGACAACGGAATCCCTCCCGTAACCTATAAAAAGTATTCTTTCTTTATATTTTACCGCTCTGCCTAAAAAAGAGTTCGCCTATTTTATTATTTGTGTCAATTGTTCAATAATTTGATGAACTTTCGTTTTCAATTTCCTGTTTGTTTTCTTTACAATTAAAGTGGGTTATACTTAAACTGTTATTATTATTTGTTTAAAGGAGAGAAAATCGATGAAGTTTGAAAATACCGGCATTGAAGGGAAAACTGTTCAATTCTCTGTACTTGAGCATATTGCGGGCTCTGTCGGGTTATTTCGAGATGGACATTGGGATTATGAACGGGCTACATACGACTATAAGTTTGAAAACATGGTGACTGGCGATGTTTTTTATTTGCGGGTACCCTCAGTTGCCATCGAAGGCGTTGTTGAAGATTCAGCGGCCATTATGAAGCTTGGCGTACCGTATATAGGAAAGCATTACTATCCGCATGGCGTTGAATATGAAGATGAAGAGTTTCCTGAAGAAATCATTAAAGCTTCTAATGACATATTAAAGCAATTTGAAGAGCTTCTAGAAAAAGCAGTTGTATAACGCATGGAATTTCCATGCGTTTTCTCTTTATGTTAGACTCTTAATTGTTGGCAGCCCCCACATCGCATGATGCTTTAAAATCAAGTTTCCCCATATTATAATAAAGGTAGTTTACTTTTATTTGGAAAGGAGTTAACGTTGAACAGACAAAAAATCCGGCGAGCGCTTATCATCAGTTTAGTGATCCTCCTATTATTATTACTAGCCATTTGGATCTTACCAGTTTCTTTACCAATCCTTCTTGCTTTTTTCACTGCCTTAGTTCTTGGGCCTATTGTTAATCTACTGCAATTAAAGTTAAAATTAAGGCGACAGTATGCTGTATTGATTATATTTCTCGTTTTTTTATGCGTTATCGGCTTCGGTGGATATTTTCTAACATCCAAAATTGTTTCGGAAGGAATTCAGCTTGTCGAAAGTTTGCCGCAATATGTAAACGATGCGAAACAAATGTGGGATAATACAGAAGAAAATATTGCTGCAGGGCTTGATGCGTTTCCACCTGAATTTGTCAATGAGCTTAACAGGCAAATCGATACGTTTTTTGAAAATACAAGATACAGGCTTGCACAATTGGATTATTTTGGCTACATCACAAAGTTTATTACTGAAATCCCTAATTTTTTAGTCAGTTTTCTTGTCTATCTCATTGCTTTATTTCTTTTTATGCTTGAGATGCCCCGCTTGAAAACTAAATTATATTCTCATCTCACAGAAAAAACCTCTAAAAGAGTAAGTTTTATGACATCGCGTCTTTCTCATGTATTTATTGGGTTTTTTAAAGGCCAAGTGCTTGTAAGCATCATCATTTTTTTCGTTTCTCTTATTGGGCTTTACTTAATTGCGCCAGATGTTGCACTAGTGATGTCCTTTATTATATGGATTATTGATGTTATCCCGATTATTGGCTCGATTGTTATTCTCGGTCCATGGTCAGTTTATAAATTTATTGTCGGAGATCCTGTGATGGGTACAAAGCTCGCGATTCTGGCAGTCATCCTTTTGGCAATTCGCCGAACTGTTGAACCTAAAGTGATGGGGAAACAAATTGGTCTATCCCCACTTCCAACCTTAATTTCCATGTATATCGGATTAAAGCTTTTCGGCTTTATTGGATTTTTTGTCGGTCCACTTATCGTCATTTTCTTTAATTCTGCAAGAGAAGCGGGAATCATTAAATTAAACTTTAAAATTTAAAGCCGTCCACACGAAGTAGACGGCTTTGTTTAATTTCCAAGAATGGCTTTTATTAAACTCGTCGTTTCCCCATTTGGAAAAATAACATACAACAATAGATAGACAACGACACCGGTAATTGCAGTGAAAAACCAAATCATAGAAGTCCAAGGCCCAATTTTTTTATGCTTAACAAAATTCCCTTTGAACGCGAGATATAAAGTAACAAGCCCAAATACGCCGCCAGTTGTAGCTAGAAAGACATGGAAAATTAAAAAGATCGTATAAAAAATCTTTAAATGCTCAGGGCCTCCAAAGCTTACGTTCCCAATAAATACCGTCCGTGACATATAGATAATAAAAAATGTTAAAGCAAACAAAGCAGCAGTTATCATGATCTTTTTATGTTTTTCTCGATTGCCAAGCTTAATTTCACGCCAACCAAAAGCGATAAGTATAGCGCTTATCACAATACAAGATGTACTGATTAAAGGTAAAATGGCTGCCATATTCTTTGTTTTTCCTCCCCGCAAAAAACGAATGGCTGCAATTTAAGATTGCAGCCATCACATTTTTATTAACTTTACATTTGCTTACCAAATTAACGCTGCTATCCCAACAATACATAAAAGAGCTACAAAAAATCCAGTCCAAATTGCCAATGTCGGAAATTCGTGATTTTTTTGCCCCATATGCATAAATACATAAACTTGGAAGACAAATTGGATACCAGCCATAATTAAGACGAAAATGGCTTTAAACGCCGGTGTAATGGCATCGCTGGCTACAGCTGCAAAAGCAACGATTGTTAAAATAATCATCATCGCAAAGGAGATGAGCTGAAGCTTCATTTCCGACTTATATTCAATCTCTTCCTCTAACGTCATTTTCGGTGAGTTTAAATCTTTATTCTCTTCAACCATTTTAACCGATCACTCCCAACAAATAAACGAGTGAGAAAATAAATACCCATACAACATCAATAAAGTGCCAATATAGAGATGCAAGATAAAATTTAGGCGCGTTGTATGTGTCGAGCGGGCGCTTGAAGTTGCGGATTACGAGTGCAGTTATCCATGCACAGCCAAAGGCAACGTGGGAACCGTGAGTTCCTAGCAACGTATAGAAAGCAGAAGCAAATGCACTTTTTGTAAATTGATGCCCTTCAAGTGTATAGTGATAGAATTCGTAAATTTCTAAGCCAATAAACGACAAACCTAAAATAACTGTAACAATAAACCAGCCAAGCAATGCTTTCATATTTCTTCTTCTCATCGCCATAACAGCAAGAACAGAAGTCATACTGCTCACAAGCAAGATGATGGTCATTACAAAAACTAATGGAAGTGAAAACAATTCCTCGGCGGTTGGGCCTCCGGCATTTGAATTCCGGAGCCCCAAATACGTACCAAATAACGTTGCGAATAAAGCTGTTTCCCCGCCTAGGAAAAACCATAATCCTAAAAACTTATTCTTTCCCTCTAATGTTGCTTTCTCAGGATGAGGAGGCAATGTTGATGATTGTGTACTCACTTAAGCTTTACCTCCTTTGTTTTCAACAGGAATTAGTTCTTCTTTATGGATATGGTAGCCATGGTCATCGATTACTGAACGCAAGAGCATACAGAAGAAGAAGCTGGCAAGACCAAGAATAGCGACAAACAATACATCGAAAATAAATCCGAAAGCAGCTACGAAAAACGATAGTGACATTAAGAGTGGCAAGATTGAACCATTCGGCATATGAACATCATCTAACGGCTCAGCTGGCGTCATTACTTTGTTGCCGTTCATTTTTTCAATCCAAAATGCATCCAAGCCTTTCACTAATGGCAACTGTGCAAAGTTATATTCAGGCGTCGGAATTGGAATTGCCCATTCGAGTGTACGCCCATCCCATGGATCGTAAGCAGCCACTTCTTTTTTCGATTGCGTCATGATGATATTGACAATAAATATTATTGTACCAACACCCATTAAAAATGCTCCGATTGTACTTACAAAGTTACCCGCCTCAAGATTTTGGCCAGACAAATACGTAAACACACGGCGCGGCATTCCCATTAACCCTAAGAAGTGTTGCGGGAAGAAAGTAAAATGGAAACCGATGAAGAATGTCCAGAAATGCCACTTTCCAAGCGTTTCGTTAAGCGTTTTGCTAAACATTCTAGGCCACCAATAATACAGGCCGGCAAAAATACCGAACACACTACCTCCAACAATGACATAGTGGAAGTGGGCAACGACGAAATACGTGTCGTGATATTGATAGTCAGCAGGCGCAACAGAAAGCATAATTCCTGTCATACCGCCGATTAAGAAAGACGGAATAAAACCTACAGCCCATAGATTTGCAGTCGGGAAGCGAAGTTGTCCCCCCCACATTGTAAACAGCCAGTTAAAGATCTTAACCCCTGTCGGGATCGCAATGGTCATCGTAGCAATCGCAAAAATTGAGTTGGCTACAGGGCCTAAACCAGTTGTAAACATATGGTGAGCCCAAACCATGAACCCAAGAAACGCAATTAACGCTGTCGCAAACACCATTGCACTATAACCGAAAAGCCGTTTGCGAGAGAATGTAGGAATGACCTCTGACAAAATACCAAAAGCAGGTAAAATCAAGATATAAACTTCAGGGTGTCCAAAAATCCAGAAAATATGTTCCCAAACAATAACGTTACCACCAGCATCTGCTACGAAAAAGTTAGAACCGAAAAAGCGGTCAAACATAAGCAGGAAAAAACCAATTGTTAAAGGTGGGAACGCGAATAAAATAAGTGCTGATGTAATAAATGAAGCCCAAGTAAACATTGGCATACGCATAAATGACATGCCAGGAGCTCTCATGTTAATCACCGTAACGAGGAAGTTAATTCCTCCCATTAACGTACCAAATCCAGCAATTTGCAGCCCTAAAACATAGTAGTCCATCCCGCTTGTTCCGGCATAGTCTGTAGATAAAGGCGCATAAGCCGTCCAACCAGCGTCAGGTGCTCCACCAAGGAACCAGCTCATGTTAAGAAGCAAACCACCAAAAATAAACAGCCACAATCCAAGTGCATTCATGAACGGAAACGCAACATCTCTCGCTCCGATTTGAAGCGGAACAACCGCGTTCATCAATCCAAGGAAAATAGGCATTGCAGCCAAGAAAATCATCGTTGTACCGTGCATTGTGATTAATTCATTGAACGTTTGTGCGGAAACGAAGCTAAATTCCGGATATAGCAACTGAATACGAATTAATACTGCTTCAATCCCCCCAAGAATGAAAAAGAAAAGACCGGCAAGACAGTACAAAATAGCAATTTTTTTGTGGTCAACAGTTGTTAACCAATCCCATAAGGCGCTCTTTTTGCGATGGGATAGTTGTTCAGTGTGAGTCGCCACGTTTAAACCTCCTTAATCATTTATTGATTAATTTTTTGTTCTTTTAAGTAGGCAACAAGTGAATTGATTTCATCATCGCTTAAGTCGTTTCCAAAGCCAGGCATACTGTTAGCAGGTTTTAAGGACTGAGGATCTTTAATCCAATCCGCAATGTTTTCATCTGTTACATCAAGAAAACCGGCTAATGTTTCACGATCGCCAAAGTTTGTTAAGTTTGGTGCGAGATTTCCGCCTTCCTCACCAACAGCGTGACAAGAAATGCAGCTTTGTTTAAAAACTTCTTCTCCAGCTTGAGCTGCCTCAGTGTCAGCTTTCGCTTTCGCATTTTTCATTTTGTCAGCCCATGCGTCAAAATCATCTCTCTCAAGAGCAATGACTTTAAAGTCCATTAAAGCATGGGATGGTCCACATAACTCTGCACATTTTCCTTTGTAAACACCAGGTTCTTTCGCTTCAATCCACATGCTGTTTTTCAAACCTGGATTTGTATCCATTTTCCCGGATAAAGCAGGAATCCAGAACGAATGGATGACATCATTGGAAGTTAGGTCAAAATAAACTTTCTCGCCTACCGGAATATACAAATCTTGCGATGTATTGAAATCCAAACCAGGATAATTAAAATCCCACCAATATTGATGAGCTGTTACTTCAACCTTTAGCGTATCCTTATCATCTTCAGGCGCTTCTGCAGCTAATGTGAAGGTAGCTAACACCGTCGGAATCGCCAGTATCAATAATAAAAGGATTGGAATTGCAGTCCAAAGCACCTCAAGCGTTGTATTTCCTTCCACTTGTTCCGGAATGACATCTTCCTCACCTCGGCGCTTTCTATACTTCAATATGACATACGTAAAAATGATAGCCACAACGAGAAAAACGCCTATCATGATATAGATGCTCAGCATCATTAAATCAAATTGAATTTTTGCTCCTGTTCCTTTTGGTCGAAGAGCTGATAGGTTTTCTTCCCCGCATCCTGCAAGCATTAATAAGAGGAAACCGAAGATAGGAACGGGAATCAACCTTAACATCTTTTTCATGTCTTTACCTCACTTTCTCAAGTCTTTAAATTCTTGCAGTAAGAAACACTTATTTTATGTATATATCTGTACACTAGGTACAGATTGTTACATCTTAAATGTAACTAAAATTGTAACGATAACCATAATTGTGAGATAGTTCAGTGAGTAAACAAACATTATTTTTGCCCATTTCAATTCGTCTTTCATTTTGAAACCGGCTAAACCGACAGCAAACCATCCAAGACCCAATGCAGCCATGAAAGCGGTATAAACAACACCAAGCTTAAATAGAAGCAATGAAACAGGAATTAATGCGGTAACATAAAGAACCATTTGCCGCTTTGTTGCTTCAAACCCTGCTACGACAGGGAGCATCGGAATTCCCGCAGCCCGGTAATCCTCACATCTCATCATACTAATTGCAAAAAAATGCGGCATTTGCCAAAAAAACAAAATTAAAAACAGGATTAAGGCTACTGGATGAAGCTGAGGATCAATAGCCGCCCAGCCAATTACCGGAGGCATCGCTCCTGATACAGCGCCAACCGCAGTATTGAATGATGTTGTTCTTTTTGTCCACATTGAATAGAGAACAACATAGAAAAGCAGTCCAATCAATCCGAAAACTGCAGAGATTACATTTGTCATTAAAAGTAAAACGATACCAATAACAGAAAGGCTAAAGCCTACCCACAACACTTGATTAGGAGGGATTCTACCATCAACAGACGGTCTATCTTGTGTACGCGGCATCATTTCATCAATATCGCGGTCAATATAGTTGTTTAATGAAGTACCGCCAGCTATAACTAATGTTGTTCCTAACAGGGCCAAGAAAACATGCAAAAAGTTTTCTGTAAGAGAAAAGCCTGTAAACTTAGCTGCTAGCCAAACCCCCAGGAACGCTGTCATAAAGTTGGAAGTAACGATTCCAGTCTTCGTAAGTGTTATAAAGTCTTTCCAAGTTCCTGTTTTAGGTTCTGATAAAGGACCCGGTTCCATTACTTTGCTTACGGTAACTGCTTTTGCCCTTTCCACAAATCACACCTCCTTTGTTCTAAGCTTACAAAATGAATGACTTCTAATTTACTTTGCAACCCTTATTATCTAGGATCTTTGCAAGGATATCAATCCTATGCCGCTGAATATCATACATCTTTCACAATTGTTTCTAAGGTTGTTCACACTTTTTGATGAATGGTATGATAAGATTGATAGGGAATTTGGTCGAATCAACCATTATTATAAACGAACTTATTTATTTTGTATAGCAATACGAGAGCCTGAAAATAAGTGCTGAATCTAGATTTGCCGTAGATTTGGCACGTTATTCATTATAGATTCGATTTTGACGAACCCTGTTGCCTAATTTAGAAGAAGGTGCTAATTGTGAATAAATTGTTAAAAGTTTATGCTGCCGTTACGACGCTCGGAATGTTTGTCATTTTATTAATGGGTGCAATCGTAACGACGACGGATTCCGGCGACGGCTGCGGAAATTCATGGCCGCTTTGCTATGGAAAACTACTTCCAACCCAGCCCGAAGTTGAAACGATTATCGAATACAGCCACCGGGTTGTATCAGGCCTCTTAGGTATTATGGTCATTATGTTGGCAATTTGGACTTGGAAAAAGCTTGGCCACTTGAGAGAAACGAAATGGCTCGCTTTTTTTTCTGTTTTTCTAATTGCGTTCCAAGGTCTTCTTGGAGCTGCTGCTGTCATATGGGGACAATCATCTGCTGTTTTGGCCCTGCATTTTGGAATTTCGCTTCTTTCGTTGGCTTCTGTCTTTTTATTGACTTTGCTTGTTTTTGAGGATGATCGGTTGGGCAAAGAATACGTTGTTGAAATGCCGAAAACATTCCGGACGCAATTGTATGTTTTTGCTATTTTCCTCTATATCGCCATTTACAGCGGCGCTTTCGTTAGGCATACAAAGGCTAGCCTTGCTTGTTCATCATGGCCGGTTTGTGGTGCCACTGAATGGATTCCACCTCTAAATTCTTTGGCAGGTGTCCATTTTATCCATCGAATTCTAGCATTTGTTGTTTTCATCTGGTTATTGTATATGTTTATAAGAGCAGCAAAGGAATTTAAGAATGAAAAAGTAATTTTCTATTCTTTCTTGTTCGCTTTCTTGTTCGTTATTTTTCAAGTTTTCTCCGGTGCATTGATTATTTTTTCAAAGTTAAACCTTTTTATAACGCTTGCACACGGTTTTTTCATTTCATGCTTATTTGTCGTCATTTCATACTTGCTTCTTATCGCCACGAGACAAAAACTTTTACAGCATGAAAAATAAGCTTGCCCAAAGGCAAGCTTATTTTTATTTCGTTACTTCGATCAATAAATCACCTGTTTGAATCGCTTCTCCATTATTTACAAAAACATCAACAATCGTTCCATCGAATGGCGCCTGAACCGTCGTCTCCATTTTCATTGCTTCCGTTATCATGAGATGATCGCCTTTTTTCACTTGTTCCCCTTTTTTAACAAGGACTTCGATAACGGTACCTGGCATTGTTGCTCCGATATGGTTCGGATTATCTCGATCCGCTTTCGGCTTTTGTGCGATCGCTGTTTTTACATTTAAATCTTTTACGACTACTTCGCGAGGCTGGCCGTTTAGTTCAAAATAGACAACTCTTGTACCATCGAGTTGAGGCTGGCCAACAGATACTAGCTTTACAATGAGTGTTTTTCCTCGTTCAATCTCTACTTTAATTTCTTCTCCTAACCGCATGCCGTAAAAGAAAGTAGGCGTATCGAGTACTGAGAGATCACCAAACTGTTCCGCCAAATTCGCATAATCCATAAAGACTTTTGGATATAAGGCATAAGAGATGATATCATGCATTGTCACTTGTCTGTTGAGCTTCCCTTGCAGCGTTTCTCTTAGTTCATGGAAGTTGATAGGTTCCAAAAGCTCACCCGGTCTAGTTGTAATCGCTTCTCGCCCTTTAAGAATGATTTTTTGCAGTTCTTTCGGGAAGCCTTGGTATGGTTGTCCTAAATATCCTTGGAAAAATTCGATCACTGAATCAGGGAAATCCAATGTTTCACCTTTTTCATAAATATCATCTTCATTAAGATCGTTTTGAACCATGAACAGCGCCATATCCCCGACAACTTTTGAAGAAGGCGTTACCTTTACAACGTCCCCGAACATGTCATTGACACGGCGGTACATTTTCTTCACTTTCTCCCATTTGTCGCCTAAACCAACCGCCTTCGCCTGTTGTTGCAAGTTGCTGTATTGGCCACCAGGCATTTCGTGTTCATATATTTCGCTGTGTGGGGCATTCATTCCGCTTTCGAAGCCTTCGTAATATTTTCTTGTGTCTTCCCAATAGTGAGAAAGTTCCTCCAACGCCCTGATGTCAAGTTCTGGAGCTCTTTCTAAACCATTTAACGCATAATATAACGTATTTGCACTCGGTTGTGACGTTAGCCCAGCCATCGCGCTAACAGCAACATCGACAATGTCAACACCGGCTTCTATCGCTTTCGCATATGTGAAAATTCCATTGCCGCTCGTATCATGGGTATGCAAATGGATCGGCAAATCGACCGTTTCTTTTAATGCAGAAATTAATTCAAAGGCAGCTTGGGGTTTAAGTAGCCCTGCCATATCTTTAATGCCTAGAATATGGGCTCCTGCGCTTTCTAATTCTTTTGCCATTTTTTTATAATAAGCTAAATCATATTTCTTTCTTGTTGAATCAAGAATATCACCTGTGTAGCAAATGGATGCCTCGGCAATTTTTCCGGATTCTCTTACAGAATCGATTGCTGGTTTCATTCCTTCAATCCAGTTCAAGCTGTCAAAAATCCGGAACACATCAATGCCAGCGTCTGCAGATTGCTTGACGAATTCACGAATTAAATTATCTGGATAGTTTTTGTAGCCGACAGCATTCGATGCTCTTAGCAACATTTGAAATAAAACGTTTGGAATTTTTTCTCTTAAAGCAATTAAACGCTCCCACGGATCTTCATTCAAAAAGCGCATCGCAACATCGAATGTCGCCCCGCCCCACATTTCGATTGAGAAAAGGTTTGGCAGCAAATGTGCTGTTGGTTCCGCAATTTCCAGCAAGTCATATGATCTTACTCTTGTTGCGAGCAACGATTGATGGGCATCACGGAAAGTCGTATCCGTTAATAATATTTTATTTTGCGCTTTTACCCATTCAACAAGCCCTTCCGGACCACCCTTTTCCAAAATTTGTTTCGTTCCATCTTGGACATTCTCGGTTTTTTTATACTTCGGCATTCTCCGCTCAGGGAACGCAGGCTTTTTCTTTTTTTCAAGACCCGGAAATCCATTAATGGTTGTTGAACCGATATAAGACAACATCTTCGTACCGCGGTCCAATCTTTTTGGAAAAACAAATAGTTCTGGTGATGTATCAATTAATGAAGTATCATAATTGCCATTCATAAATTTTTCATGTTTAATCACATTTTCCAAGAAAGGGATATTTGTTTTAATTCCCCGAATACGGAATTCTTTCAAATTTCGTATCATTTTTGCGGCTGCTTGTTCATAAGTCAATGCCCACGTCGAAACTTTTACTAATAGCGAATCATAGTAAGGAGTAATGACAGCACCTTGAAATCCATTTCCGGCATCAAGACGAACACCAAAGCCGCCACCGGAACGATACGCCATGATTTTACCAGTGTCAGGCATAAAATTATTCGCCGGGTCTTCTGTCGTCACGCGTGATTGAATGGCAAACCCGTTCGTACGAATATCTTCTTGCTGAGGGATGCCCACCACTTTACCATGCAACTCATGGCCATCGGCAATTAAAATTTGTGATTGTACAATGTCAACGCCAGTAATTAACTCTGTAATTGTATGCTCAACCTGTACTCTTGGATTGACTTCAATAAAATAGTATTCCCCATCTTGAGTAACTAGGAATTCTACTGTTCCTGCGTTCAAATAATTTACGTTTTTAGCTAAATCGACGGCGGAGTTACAAATGGCTTCTCTAAGTTCATCGCTAAGCGAAACACTTGGAGCCACTTCGATAACCTTTTGATGGCGCCTTTGAATTGAACAGTCACGCTCATATAAATGGACAGTGTGTCCGTTTTTATCAGCAAGAATCTGTACTTCAATATGCTTTGGTTTTTCAATATACTTTTCAGCGTACACCTCGTCCCCGCCAAAAGCTGCTTTCGCTTCTGACTTCGCCCGGTTATAAGCTTCTTCTAGCGCTTCTTCGCTTCTAACAATTCTCATTCCGCGTCCGCCGCCGCCAAGAGAAGCCTTAATGATAATTGGGTAACCATAGGTTGAAGCAAAGTCGCGCACTTCTTCGACATTCTTTACAGGCCCGTCCGTTCCTGGAATGACAGGGATTTTAGCTTTAATTGCTTCGCTTCTTGCGCGAACTTTATCTCCAAACATGATAAGATGTTCAGGTTTTGGGCCGATAAAAATAATTCCTTCTTCTTCACAGCGTTGTGCAAACTTTGCATTTTCAGAAAGAAAACCATAGCCTGGATGAATCGCATCCACATCATTGGCTTTTGCTATCTCGATGATGTTTTCAATATCAAGGTACGCCTCAATCGGTTTTTTTCCTTCACCTACAAGATACGCTTCATCCGCTTTATACCGATGAAACGAACCTGTATCTTCATTTGAATAAATCGCGACCGTTCGTATCCCCAGTTCAGTACATGCCCTGAAGACTCGTATCGCTATTTCCCCTCTGTTTGCAACTAAAACTTTATTGATTTTCCTATCCATTCACATATCCTCCTATTTATTGAATTCTATCTATAGACTATCCTTCCTTCACTCTTATTTTTTGTTGGTGCAGGTTGGAGAGCTTTTCGTTTCATATTAACAAATGATGAAATATTAATAAGGATCCCCATCGAAGTCATTGCTAGAACAAGGAATGATCCGCCATAGCTTATAAAAGGCAATGGTGCCCCTGTTATTGGAAGCAAACCGGAGACCGTCCCCAAATTAACAAAAGATTGAATCGCAATTAAAGATGAGATTCCTATAGCTAGCAAGCTGCCAAAGGTATCCTGGCAGCGTATGCCAATCATAAATCCTTTATAAACAATAAAAGCGAGCAAACCTATCACAAAGATTGTCCCAAACACTCCAAGTTCTTCAATAACAATTGCCATAATAAAGTCTGTATATGGTTCGGGAAGAAACCCGTATTTTTGAATGCTGTCTCCTAACCCTCTTCCAGTTATTCCGCCGGAAGCAATCGCCAAATAAGAATTAATTAAATGGTAGCCAGAATCTTGCGGATCCGAGAACGGATCATAGGCACCGGATATTCTTGATAATTGCTCGTCGGATAAAAAGATTGGCAACGCTGTCGCAATAATCGAAAAAGCGACAAAGCAAAGCCCAATTAATGAAAAAAGATGTTTTCCTTTCATACCAGAACAAATGATCATAACGCCTGAAACTCCCGCGATAATCACCGCCGTACCTAAATCCGGCTGCTTGGCCACTAGGAAAAAAAACACACTGATTACGATCAAGGGAGGAACTACAGCCTTTTTAAAGTTTGTTATGTAGCTTTGTTTCTTAGAAAAGATAGCTGCCAAATATATAATCAGGCCAACCTTAATAAATTCTGATGGCTGAATCGTAATTCCTGCAAAAGAGATCCACCTTTGCCCATTATTAAATGTGGAACCAGCAAACAAAACGATAAGCAGCAAGGCTAAAGAAACAATGATAATCATTTTCATAAAACGTTTATAAACCTGGTAAGGCAATACCATCGTTAGGATAAAAGGAACCATTCCTACTGCCAGCCATTGCAGCTGTTTAATAAAAAAGTAATTGCTTGGGCGGGGAGGGTCAAATTTTGTTACTGTAACAACCATGCTAGCACTATAAATCATGATAATTCCAAAGCCGATTAGTAAAAACATGGCGATAATCAAAGAATAGTCATAGTTTTTTAATAACTTTTTTAGCATGCTTTACTCAACCCTTACAGCTAGATAGCATTTATTTTATCATATTTTCGTCCAATTTAAATATAAAAAACTCAAACTATCTTTATATAGTTTGAGTTTTTAAGGTTTTGTCGAGGCTTCGTGTAAGACAGTTAATTGCTTTTCAAGGCTTTCCATCAACTGTTTTCCATCTATTTCATCGACTAAACCTAATCGTATCGCAAAGTCGATTTCTTTAGAAAGACCAAACATTTGTGTATCAAGCACTTCCTCATAAAGAGGACATTGCGGCATCGTTAAATTTTCCATCTGTACCTCGATTAGTTTTAGGATCTTATTGGCGTCAGCCTTAAGCAGGGCATAGGCTTTTTCGCGATGTACGGCAATTGTCTCAAGCGACAAAACGATCCCTCCGTTTCGAATCCTAATTACGTGACTTTATCATATCTTTAATTCATCAAAAATGCAAGCAGAAACGTACGAGCCCGAAGTCAGAGTTTTAGAAGCTGGATTTTGTTAAAAAATATTGAGTTGGAGTTTTTCTGAAAGTTCTTCTAATAATTTTGTCCCTGCTATACTGTTCCCTTTTTCATTCAGCGCCGGGCCATAAACTCCAATCCCCATTCTGCCAGGGACTGAACTAAGAAGTGCTCCAGATACCCCACTTTTTGCTGGAATTCCAGCTTTGATCGCAAATTCCCCTGATTCGTTATACATCCCGCAGGTTACCATAAACGTCGTAACAATTCTAGTAATTTTTCTAGGCAAAATCGTTTCTCCTGTATCAGGGTCAACCCCGTTATTCGCGAGAACAAAACCGATGCGCGAAAGGTCGATGCAATTTAATTCAATGGCGCATTGCTTCGTATAAATATCAAGCAATTGTTCCACGTCGCAATCGATGACTTTGTGTGCTTTTAAAAAATAACAAAGCGAACGATTCAGATAAGCTGTTTCATACTCGGATTCTGCAACAAAAGAATTATAATTGATTTTAGGATTACAGGCCATCGCGCGAACTAAATTTAAAATTCTCTCAAGCTTGTCATTGTTATTGTTTCCTTTTATTAAATTTGTTACTGTTAATGCCCCAGCGTTAATCATTGGATTTAACGGCTTTGATGGTTTATTATTTTCAAGCTTTGAAATCGAGTTAAATGGATCGCCCGTCGGTTCCATGCCAACTTTTTCAAATACTCTTTCTACACCTAGATCACACAATGCTATGGCTAATGTCAAGATTTTGCTAACGCTTTGCAAAGTAAACAATTTCTCAACATCTCCCGCAGAACGGCAGCCATCTTCAGTATATACTGCAATGGATAAATCAGATTGCTCAGCTTTCCCCAGTGCTGGAATATAATCTGATACTTCGCCCTCTTTACAGAAAGGCCTAGCCTGATCAACAAGTGCGATTAATTCTTCATCAGTAATGCAATGCAATCATAACACTCCTATCTCTTTTCAACTATATGAGGATGTTCAAAAAGTCCGGGAACGATAGGCGGCGAATCTCTTCGTCAGCTTGCCCTTCCGCGACTCACGTATCCTACAAACATACGCTGTGGTGCTCAGGGCTACGCTTCCTCGACCTTCTTGCCTCTCGTTGTCCTCCTTTTTGAACACACATTATTATATCCCTTTTCCTATTTGTACATGATAAGATAGACGTAGGATCCCTTAAAAAGATTGGAGAGTTAGTTATGAGTAACATTATTCAACTCACTGGAAAATTAGACTACAATATTACACTTGACCCAAGTGTATGGATTTTTGACGATCGGAAAATTGAATTGGAAGAGTGTTTTCATTTACTCGAAAATAAAGTGGATGACATTGAAGATTATACGAAAGCCATTTCCGAACAGTGGGATAAAGAACGTGTTCACGGAGTAAGTTCTCCCCCCGTCGAAAAAAGTGTGAACCAAAAGAAAAAAGATGAAGTACTAAAAGGTTCCTATGTGATGCCTTTTCGCCCTTTTATCGAAAATGCCAGCCCTTCAAAAGATATAACTAATGTGCAAATTGTACAAAAAAACGGTGAAAAAATAATAGCGGAATTTTCAAAAGTGAGAGATGCCTTTCTCTGTTTTGCATTAAACGGGAAACCTCTCGTCGAAGATGGTCCTGTTCATCTTTATTTTCGCGACGGAAGCAACCGCGATCATCCTATCAAAAATATCGTTTCTTTTCATTTCGAATAATCATCTAACTAATGACAAAACATAAACGTAAATAATGCATGAAAGGATGTTCTATGTGAAAAAATTCTTTGCTTTATTTACGCTATGTTTTGTTGGATTATACGGTTGCCAAAATGATGATCAAAATAATAACAACCAAGGGAATAATATTGCTGAAATGAGACAGACAAATGAAATGTCTTCAGACGATATCGCAAAACATCTTGTTGATCTTGCCACTTCAATTCCCGATGTTGAGGATGCAACTGCCATTGTAGCTGGTGATTACGCAGTAATCGGCATCGATGTTAATAAAAACATCGACCGTTCACGGGTCGGAACGATTAAATACACGGTAGGAGAAGCTTTGAAAGATGACCCATATGGTGCGAATGCATTGATAACTGCGGATACGGATATAACAGAACGTCTAAGAAAAATGAGAGAAGGCATGGATGAAGGCCGTCCGGTAGCCGGGATTATGGAAGAATTAGCAGAAATCGTAAACCGGATTATGCCTGAAACGCCGGGGGTGCTGAATGAAAACAATGACGGGAATGCACCGACTAGAGATAACGATCAACAATTAAACCCAAAAGATGAACAGAAGCTTAAAAAAGAACAAGAAAAGCAAGATCATGAACGAAAATAAGAATATTTAAAGAGCGGTGGAGGACAACGAGAGGCAAGAAGGTCGAGGAAGCGTAGCTCTGAGCACCGCAGCGACGAGCGATACTTCTATGATCCGCTGCGAGTTGCACCGAGGAAGCATGCTTCGGAGCAATGCTTGTAGACGCAGGTGCATAGCTCCTTTCAATTAAGTAGGAGCAGAAGAGCAAGCTGACGAAGAGATTCGCAGCCTATCGTTCCCGGACTTTGAACTTCCTCTTAAACGATGTAATTAGGCTTATCTCATGTTATACTGTTTACAAGTAGCGAGGTGTAGCAATGAGAGTGAAATGCGTGTTATGTGATGCAATCAAGAAAATAGATGATGAAACATCGCTTGCAAAACGTTTAAGAAACAGGCCGATTCATACGTTTATGTGTGATGAGTGCCATAGTCGGATTACCGTAAAAACAAAAAAGCATCTGGCAAGTGAATCTTTTAAGCTTTATCGCACCATGGAAAAGAATGAATTATTTTAAAAGCAGGATTTTCATCCTGCTTTTAATGATCATTTTGCGCCGTTTCCTTTTTTGACTGGCGCAACCGTATTCTATAAATTCCAAGAACAATCGCAGCGACAATAAGCCCCTCGGCAATCGGAAGGCCAATGGCAAAAAACGTTAAAATAAAACTTCCCAAAACAAGGACGATATAAACGATGACCGTCTTTAAGAGCGGCAGTTTCCGTGCAAATCCTAAGTTAAATACAATGATTGTTAATACCGTTACAATGAGATACAGAAGAAAGAACCCAAGAACAGCGTTTTTATCAATACCGACCAACATTGCCATTGATGTTAGGCCTTCAGGCTCTGCATTCATGATATTTTCTTCACTCATTTTGCCTCCCCCTCCCCTTTAGACGCAGCATTTAATTTTTCTTCCTTTTTTCCATTTTCTCTCGTTCGCTTTTGTTTAATATTTTTTTTCGAAGGCGTATCGATTTAGGCGTAACTTCACAATATTCATCATCATTCAGATATTCAAGTGATTCCTCAAGCGTCATAATTTTTGGTTTTTTCATCGTTACCGTGTGATCTTTCGTTGATGAACGCATATTCGTCATTTGTTTCATTTTCACAATATTGACCGTTAAATCGTTTTCACGGTTGTGTTCTCCGATGATCATGCCTTCATACACTTCTGTTCCCGGCTCAACAAAAATGGTCCCTCGATCTTCGAGCTGGATGATGCTGTATTGTGTTGCTTTTCCTGTTTCTTGAGAGACGAGCACACCTTGGCGCCTTCCCCCCACTTCTCCATGGATGACGGGCTGGTAACTATCAAAGGAATGATTTAAAATTCCGTATCCCCTCGTTTGGGTCATGAATTCAGTCGCGTAACCAATCATTCCCCGGGCAGGTACGAGAAACTCCAAGCGCACTTGGCCAGAGCCGTTATTCACCATATCTTGCATCTCACCTTTACGCTCTCCGAGTGCTTCCATTATCGCTCCTGTATATTCTTCTGGAACATCGATTTGAACCCTTTCAATAGGCTCGCATGGAACACCATCAATTTCCCTAATAATGACTTCAGGTTTAGATACTTGTAGTTCGTATCCTTCTCTCCTCATATTCTCGATTAAAATTGAGAGATGCAGCTCCCCTCGTCCCGAAACGATCCAAGCTTCAGGAGATTCCGTGTTTTCAACTTTTAAGCTTACATCTGTTTCGAGTTCTGCACGAAGCCTTTCTTCGATTTTTCGGCTTGTAATAAACTTTCCTTCCCTGCCTGCAAAAGGACTATTATTGACTAAAAAAGTCATTTGCAATGTCGGTTCATCAATTCTGAGCGGCGGGAGTGGATCTTTGTTGTCAATCGGGCAAACGGTTTCCCCGACATTGATTTCTTCCATGCCGGAAACCGCAATAAGATCACCGGCTTTCGCTTCGTTAATCTCCATTCTTTTTAACCCATGAAAGCCAAAAAGCTTCGTTACACGGAATTGCTTTGCCGTTCCGTCCAATTTCATTAAAGCGACTTGTTGGCCAACCGATATCTTTCCTCTGAAGACTCTTCCAATTCCTATTCTGCCTAGGTAATCGTTATAGTCAAGCATTGTTACTTGGAATTGAAGCGGCTCATCACTGTTCTCGACAGGGGCTGGAATTTTCTCAATGATTGTTTCAAAGAGAATGGTAAGCGAATCTTCCTGCTTGTCCGGATCCGGATCTAAGCTTGCTGTTCCATTTATCCCAGAGGCATAAATAACCGGAAAATCCAATTGTTCCTCTTCTGCGCCAAGATCAATGAATAGATCAAGGACTTCGTCCACCACTTCAGCCGGTCGTGTAAACGGCCGGTCAATCTTGTTGACAACGACAATAGGGATAAGCTTTTGTTCCAATGCTTTCTTTAAAACAAATCTTGTTTGCGGCATACAGCCTTCATAAGCATCAACAATAAGCAACACACCGTCAACCATTTTCATAATGCGCTCTACTTCGCCTCCGAAGTCGGCGTGGCCGGGTGTATCCATAATATTTATTTTTTTATCTTTGTATTGAATCGCCGTATTTTTTGCCAAAATGGTTATGCCGCGCTCACGCTCCAAATCGTTTGAATCCATCACTCGCTCTGCGACATCTTCATTTTCTCGAAAAGTTCCTGATTGCTTAAGCAACTGGTCAACCAATGTCGTTTTGCCGTGATCGACGTGGGCAATGATCGCAATATTACGTAAATCTTCTCTTATATTCATCATCTATATTTTTCTCCATTCCTTCCAGATTGCGGGATAACTAAATTATTATACCATAAGCACGACAAACAACGTAATTTGTGATACACTTTTTTTAAATAATTTTAGAAATACGGAGGCTAATTCAGTTGGTTAAGCAAAATATTATTTTCCTGCTGCTTTCATTCATCGTTGTTTTTTTTATTCTTTTGGTTGGTGTATTACTTGCGGAAAACTTGCTTTTATATGCGTTGCTTTCTTTAATTATAGCCTTTGGATTCATGGGTTACGGATTTCGGCTTAAAAGAAAATGGAATACGAAATAAGTTTGCATTTCGTATTCCTTATTGTTCTCTTTTATTCTTATTTTTTATCGAATTTAGGCAAAATAAAGTTATGTAATATTTCTTCATGGATAAATGGATTTGCGACAAAAACAGAATTTTGCTCAAATAAATTAATCGACTCTCCATTAATCCTCGTTATTTTCCCGCCAACTTCATCGATCAGCAGCATCCCTGCTGCAAAGTCCCACGGGGAAAGCCGCATTGAGATATAGCCATCAAGCCTTCCTGATGCCACATAAGCAATTTCAATCGCGGCTGAGCCATATGAACGTATCCCTCTGGCTGCGTTCACAAGCGGAGCCAACACTGCCGGATCAATTCTTCTATTTTTTGTCACCCAAGTCGCATTAAGGCCTATGAGTGATTGTGACAGCTTTTTTTCTTTTAGTTGGGGCAATTTTACGCCGTTTAAATAAGCTCCCTCTCCCTTTAAACAATGATAGAACTCATCTGCAACGACATCATAGATCATTCCAATTTTTCCGGCACCATGATGGTAGATCGCAACTGAGATCGCAAAATGGCGCTGCTGGTTTACAAAATTTGTTGTCCCGTCAATCGGATCAATAATCCATACCGTCCCTTCCGATGACTCGATGAAGTCTCCGAAGCCTTCTTCACCCAGCACCCGATGATCTGGATAAGCCTTATGAATATTTGAAGTTAAAAATTGTTCCACTTGTTTATCTATATTTGTTACAAGATCTGAGAAATTCGTTTTAAATTGAATTGTAATTTCATTTTGAAACGATTGCTTTATGAGCTTGCCCGCTTCTTTTATCCACTCTTCTGCATGACCAAAAAGCTGCCTCCAATGTTCATCAAGCATTTACAAATAGCCCCTTTAACATTTATATTGGAATCGATCATTCTCGATTGTTTCCCCTAATCCAACTTCTAATTTCTAACTTTCCAAGAAAAAAATGTATAGTCATTTTTTCTTATTATGCCACATTGTAAAAAAATGAACAAAAAAATAACGAACCTATGGTTCGCTTATTTTTAATGATCATAAAAGTATAAATTGGCAATTCGCCAATTTAAACCAATCCGGCTTCCGACCTCAGACTTCCGAACAAGGACGCATCAGCGTCTTTGTTCATACTATACTTCCAACCGAATGAGCTCGCGCCGAAGGGATTCAAGCTTCTCTTTCGATTCATTAATTTTAGCTTCATCATTTTCAACCATTGCATCATAAAGCGTTGCCAATTCATAATTCAATTCTAAATGCAATACAGGAAGGCGCTCTTCTGCGTCTTTTCTTCTTAATGTTTGTATTACTTGCTTCATAATAATTCACACCCCTTTGTGTTTTGAATTATTAATAGGTAAAATGCTATTAAATGCGTTGCAAGATTAAAATCATTCGAATTACTTTTATTAAGATCTTCCCACATTTCATGAATTTCAAACCAATTTACCGTTAAATTTTTGATGAGGAGGAAAAACGTGGATAAGTTTGAGGGATTTACAAAAAAAGATTTTGACACCTTTACAATTGAAGGACTTGAAGACCGGATGGAAGCAATCCAAGAGCGAATCCAGCCAAAATTTCAACTTATCGGCAAAACATTAACAGAAGATATATCCGCATTAGCAGGGGATGAAATGTTTTTGCACATTGCAAAACACGCAAGAAGAACAAAAAACCCGCCAAATGATACTTGGTTGGCAATTTCCGCAAATAAACGGGGCTACAAAAAACATCCACATTTTCAAGTCGGTTTATTTGACGACCATGTTTTTATATGGTTGGCGTACATTTATGAACTGCCGAACAAAAAGGAAATCGGACACACCTTTCTACAGCATATTGATGACATACAAACAAAAATTCCAAAAAACTTTGTTATCTCTCACGATCATACGAAAAAAGACGCTTCTACCCTGGGGGAGATTGACTTAACGAAAGCCCTTGAACGTTTTAGAGACGTGAAAAAGGCCGAATTTTTAATCGGACAACATGTAGCAGCAGAAGATCCGCTTTTGAAAGATGGACAAGCGTTTTTACATTTTGCAAAGAACACTTTTGAAGCACTTATGCCTTTATATAAATTGTCGATAAACGAATAGTTTCCTCTTAGGAAAAATACAGCATTTAAACATGGTATTTGTTCACAGACATTTTTCCAGTCACATTAAGAAAAAATATAAGTGTAATAAAGTACATTTGAAGGTGGTGAATGATTTTGCAACAGCAAAAGATTTGGATCCCTTTGATTGCTTCTGTAGGAGTTGGAGCAGCTACATTTTACAGCATGACGAAAAACGGAAAAAGCATGGGGCAGACGATGCAGCAAATGGTTCCTTTTGTTGCGAGTATGGGTGGACAATCACCACAAAGCATGCAAGGAACAAATACACAGCAAGCGAATAATAACAAACAACAGCAACAGTTACAGTAACATTCAATATTGGCTACCTTTTGACCATTTTGGCATCAGGTAGCTTTTTTAAATTTACGTTAACCGGCCGCAACCTCCGGGCGAAAGAACCCAAAATGTTAAAGCCAATGCAATGGCCTTTCACCTCTTGCCTTTAACAGCAGCAGTCTCATTGGTGCATTAATTGTAAAATCCATGGATAAAGATCGACAATTCGCGAATGTGCCGGCCTCTTATCAGTGCCTGCTACAATCAATGGGACGATTGAATCTTTCTCGTGTATTGAGCCATGTGATCCTCCCCCCAAGTGGACAGGTGTCCCTTCACCAACAAATTCAAAGCCCGGTTTTGCATCAACAATAATATAATTGCCGGAGTGTGAATGTAATGAACTGTGTAAACGGGCTAACGCGTCTGGATATTTTCCAAAGAAAATTTGTTTGTTTTTCAACGTAAGATCTAAAGCAGACAGATCACCTTCAAGCGACCAGGATTGGTGATATTCATCTTTGAAATCGCCACCTAGATGAAAGTTCATCTTTTTCCCATTGGCCACTACATTCACGTTGGAGCCACTTTTCCAAGCAATAAAATTGAGCCGATGATCGTCCTTGAATTTGTTCACGATATCTTCAAGCGTCACTTGCTCATCCAGACTATAAATGAACGCCATTCTTTCGTTTACAGCCAATACGAGCTGATCCTCTTGTTTAACAGACTCAGTGATTTTGTGTATTTTATACATGCCCAACTTGGACTTTAAGTCAATCAACGATTCTTTTTTATCTTTGCCAATTTCTGCTTGTCCACTATCTCCCATTACGATCCAAACAACTTCTTTTACCGCCTCTTCCCATGAGTCGAAAGAATTGAATATTTCCTGAAGCTGTTTATCTGCATCTTCGATACCTTTGAGATGGTTAACCGGTCCTTTTTTATGAACCATTTTGTCAAGATCCGAAAAATAAGCGATTGTAAATGCTGGAACCGTTTCATGCTGAATGAAATATTTTAGCTCTTGCGCTGAAAATTTATCATTAAAACCAAAACCATCCCATATATTATTGTTTTTGTTATTTTTCGGGTTGAACTGTGCGAGCGCACCATAGGAAAACAGCGTTGGTGTTTCAACTTGTAGTTTTTTTGGCGCTACGTTCAATTTCGCCATGATAGTAGGCAGCCGCAACGTTTTTTTTTCAGTTCCGCGATAGAGAAGCGCATTGATTGATGCACTTTGTAAACCTTTGGAAGCCGCTGCTTCATGGATGGTATTCACATCACGGCTTAAATGATGAGCATTTAAATTGACAATGCTATCTTCAAGTATATTTTTTACACCTAGTTTTAAAATTTCCTCTTTTGCACTTCCATAACTTACAAGGCGTTTTTCTTTCTCGTTATACCAAACGAGTGCAGGCACCCGATGTTTATCTGAATACGTTCCAGTCAATAACGTGCTATCTATTGTGACAGACATGGTCGGATAACTGCTTATCATATTCGAATCATAGTACCCATTATCTATCAAAAATTGAAAGGCCGGCGCCCGTCCTTCTTCAATCGCTTTCTGAAGAGGTTTGTCCATTAATGAATCTATGATGAGAAGGACAACGGGTTTGGCTGAATGAGTCATTTGTTTGCCACCCAATGACTGCACATCGGGTTTAAAACTTTTAATTAAAAATATACTTAAAATCCCTATAATAAAAAAAAAGGCGATGATAATGGTATACAGCATTTTTTTCATCCTTTTCATTTCCTTTACTCTTCGCTAAAGCTTGTTGCCATTATTTTCTCCAATAAAAAAGGAATTATGTCAAATAAGCAATCTTCACTCCAACGCACCGGCTGAATCAAATGCTGTAAAAGAAGAACTCCTTCAAATGCCAGGAGTTCTTTGCATACTATTTAAGTTTATTATACATTGCTTCTGCTTCGGAAATCGTTCGTTCAATCAATTCTGAAACCGGCGGTGAATCATGAATGCGGCCGATGATTTGTCCAGCCCATGCAAAGCCTTCATCTTCTAAGCCCTCATGGATGTAACGTTTATTTGCCTTTCCACTGATTAAATCTTTTAATGCTTCATATGTAGGCGATTTTTGCTCAGTTTCTAAAATTTTATCTGTCCAACTGTTTTTAATCGCCCTTGCCGGAGCACCGATACTCCTTTTAATAATGACAGTGTCTGTTTCATCTCCTTCGATTAGTTTTTGTTTATACAATTCACTTGCGTGGATGCATTCTTTCGTCGCGATAAAGCGGGTCCCCATTTCGATTCCTTCTGCACCTAACGCTAATGCTGCCAGTAATCCACGCCCATCACCAATTCCACCTGATGCAATGACAGGGATTGAAACAGCGTCCACAACTTGCGGTACAAGAACAATCGTGCCGATGTCATCACGGCCGAGATGGCCACCGCCTTCTTGTCCAACGACCATCACAGCGTCTGCGCCAAGTTCTTCCGCTTTGATCGCCTGCCTTTTCGCTGCAACAAGCACAAGTTTCTTAATGTCCGTACCTTCGAGTTGTTCGAAGATCGGTTGAGGGTTGCCGCCTGTCATTGAAATAACCGGTACATTCTCGTCGATAGCAGCTTGCAGCATATCGGTAAATGGCCTTCTATTTTGCCCAATCGCAAAATTCACTCCGAAAGGCTTATCAGTCTTCTCTCTTACTTTGGCGATTTCTTCCTTCAATTCTTCAGGAGATGACAGACTCATCGCTGTAATTTGTCCAAGCCCGCCTGCATTTGAAACAGCTGCAGCTAAATCCGAATAAGCCAAATAGGCTAGTCCGCCTTGAATGATTGGATAGCGGATCCCAAGCAATTTTGTTACTCTCGTTTCCCAGTTCATATAGACACCTTCCTACTCTGCTAACATTTTAATTTCATTTGGATCCATGATCGATCGCCACACTATTCCAATTCTCTTCAGTTACTTCAAAAACCTTCTTGCATCCATGATTTTTTCAATTTCTTATTATTTTCATTAAAAACATTAATAGGAGACGATAAGAGAAATACCCGTTTGAATAATAAAGAAACAAATGGTACTGGCGGTTAAGCTAAAAAATACAAACATTTTTGTTTTACCGATTGTAAAACTAATCAAGCTAGCAAAATAAACAAAAATAATTAATAAAAAAACTTTCGCAGCCAGCCTGTCTTCAGGAGAAAGAAAAGTAACAAGTGAATACCCAAGCCAAATTGCTTCATGGATACCAATACTAAGCAAAAACCGCCGCATGTCGATCACCTCTCCATACATGTATATGTACGAAAAGTGCAGAAAAAAACCGCATGCCTATAGACACACGATTTTCAAATCTAACTATTTTACAATATGAACAGGTGTACCAAGAGCGACTTCTGCTGCTTCCATTGTAATTTCTCCAAGTGTTGGATGGGCATGAATGGTCAGAGCAATATCTTCGGCTGTGACACCCGTTTCAATGGCAAGCCCCAGTTCAGCAATCATATCTGATGCGCTTGGCCCAGCAATTTGAGCGCCTAAAACGAGCCCATCTTCTTTTCTTGTGACGAGCTTTACAAAGCCGTCTGTCGCATTAAGTGTAAGAGCGCGGCCATTTGCGGCAAATGGAAATTTCGAAGCGACAGCGTCAAAGCCGGCTTCCTTCGCTTCCTTTTCATTGTAGCCAACTGAAGCAAGCTCCGGTTCAGAGAACACAACTTCAGGAATCGCTAAATAATCAACTTGTGAAGGTTTGCCACTGATTGCTTCCGCAGCTACTTTCCCTTCGTAAGAAGCTTTGTGGGCAAGTGCAGGGCCGGAAACAACATCACCAATGGCATAAATGCCATCTATGTTTGTTTTGCATTGGTTGTCAACTTTGATTAATCCTTTGTCTGTCAATTCAACACCGATTTGTTCAAGCCCAAGCTCATCTGTATTTGGGCGGCGTCCGACAGTTACTAATACGTAATCGGCTTCAAAGGTTTTCGTTTCCCCTTTAATTTCTGCTGTTACAACGACACCGTCTTCTTTTTCTTCAACACTTTGTGCCATCGCACCAGTATAAATTTCTGCTCCCTTTTTCTTCAATGAGCGGGAAACAAGCATACCCATTTGCTTTTCAAAGCCAGATAGAATTTGCTTCTCACCTTCTAAAATAACGACTTCGGTACCGAAATTAGCATACGCCGTACCTAGCTCGGTTCCAATATATCCTCCGCCAATAACGACAAGTTTTTTTGGAATTTCATTAAGGGATAAAGCCTCGGTGGACGAGATGACTCGGTCACTCCATTTAAAATTAGGCAATTCAATAGGCCTTGAACCGGTTGCGATGATACAATTGTTGAATTTGTAAGTTTGTGTCGTGTATTCGTCTTTTGTCACTCGAACCGTTTTTTCATCCGAGAAATACGCCTCGCCTTTAACGACTTCCACTTTATTTCCCTTCATTAGTCCTTCAACACCGCCGGTTAATTTTTTAACGACAGAGTTTTTCCAATCTTGGACTTTTGAAAAATCAACATTCACATTATCTACTGTGATCCCGAGATCACTGGAATTTTTCATTTCCTCAACCTTGTGGCTAGTGCTTATCAGCGCTTTTGAAGGGATACATCCCACGTTTAGGCATACTCCTCCAAGGGTTTCTCCTCTTTCTACTAGTGTAACTTTTTGGCCAAGCTGTGCTGCACGAATTGCTGCAACATAGCCTCCTGGACCCGACCCGATAATAAGCGTGTCAATTTCTTCAGCAAAATCTCCTACAACCATTCCATTACGCCTCCATTATTAGTAATTGTGGGTCATTCAATAAGCGTTTTATGTGATTTAATGCTTTCTGAGCCATTACGCCATCGACAAGCCGATGATCGTAAGTTAAGGATAACGCGAGAACAGGTGAAACGACAACTTCTCCGTTTTCAACAACTGCTTTTTCTTGAATGCGGCCAACACCAAGAATTGCAACATCCGGATGATTGATGACAGGTGTGAACCATTGCCCGCCTGCAGAACCGAGATTCGAAATCGTACAGCTGCTGCCTTTCATTTCGTTGTTTGTCAGCTTGCCTTCTCTCGCTTTGCCTGCAAGTTCATTTATTTCTTTTGAAAGCATGAGGATCGATTTGCGATCGGCATCTTTTATAACAGGCACAACCAGACCATTTTCTGTATCGGCCGCAATGCCGATATTATAATAATGTTTGTAAATGATTTCTTCATTTTCATCGTCAATGGAAGCGTTCAAAACCGGGTATTCCCGCAATGCGGATACAAGTGCTTTTACAACGTAAGGCAAATAGGTTAATTTTATGTCTTTTTCAGCTGCTGCCTCTTTATATTTTTTCCGATGGGCGACTAAATCTGTGACAACAACATCATCCATATGGGTAACATGAGGGGCTGTATGCTTGGAATGCACCATTGCCTTTGCGATCACTTTACGGATGCCTCTTATCTTCTCTCGTGTTTCCGCCTTGTTTTCTTCTACAGCTGGTTCTGCTGCTTGCGATACAGGCTGTTCCGTTTTATCTTTTTCTTTTATATCACCGCTTAAGAAGTTCTCAACATCTTCTTTTAAAATTCTTCCATTTTTTCCGGTGCCTGTTACTTTTGACAGATCAACATCTTTTTCCCTTGCAAATTTACGGACTGAAGGCATCGCGATCACTCTGGCCTTTTCTTCAACGTTTGTTTCTTTTTGTTCTTCTTTTTCGTCCGCTTTTTCGCTTTCCTTCGCTTCAGGATCGCTAACCATTTCGTCCTTGTTGACGAGCCCTTTTTCACTTTCGTCTTTTACTACTTCATTTTCTGTCGTTTCGCCGCCGTTTCCTTTGTCTTCATATCCTTCGGCTTCAAATGTAATAATGACATCCCCGACTACTACAGTATCCCCTTCATTCGCCTTAATTTCAAGAACTTTTCCATCGACTGGGCAAGGAATTTCTACAACTGCTTTGTCATTCTGAATCTCTGCAATTGGATCGTCTTCTTTTACCGTATCACCGGGCTTTACAAACCATTTCACAATTTCACCTTCATGGATGCCCTCACCAATATCTGGTAACTTAAATTCAAATGCCAATGCGCTTCCCTCCTTTTTAAAAATGGATTACTTGTTTTGCTTTTTCAATAATGTCTTTATAATTAGGTAGCCAAACGTCTTCGGCTGCAGAAAATGGATAAACCGTATCAGGAGCTGTCACTCGAAGAACGGGAGCTTCCAAGCTTAAGATGGCACGATCATTAATTTCCGCCACAACATTTGCCGCGACGCCTGCTTGTTTTTGTGCTTCTTGTACGACGATGGCACGATTTGTCTTTTCTACTGATGCGACAATGGCATCAACATCCAACGGGCTAACCGTTCTTAAATCAATAACCTCGGCTGAAATACCTTCCTTTTCAAGCGCTTCGGCCGCTTTAATAGACGATTGAACCATGGCACCATATGTAATAATGGAAATGTCATGCCCTTCTCTTTTGACATCTGCCTTTCCTAGTTCTATTGTGTATTCTTCCTCAGGTACTTCTTCTCTAAACGAGCGATACAGCTTCATATGCTCCAAAAAGATAACCGGATCGTTGTCACGGATGGCAGAGATTAATAGCCCTTTGGCATCATAAGGGGTAGAAGGAATAACAACTTTCAACCCTGGTTGCTGGGCCAATAATCCTTCAAGACTGTCGGCATGCAGTTCAGGTGTTTTTACACCGCCGCCAAAAGGAGAGCGAATGGTTATCGGTGCCGAACGGGTTCCACCGGTTCTGTAGCGCATTCTGGCCATTTGTCCCGAGATAGCATCCATCGTTTCATAGACAAAGCCGAAGAACTGAATTTCAGGTACCGGACGGTATCCTTGCAGTGCCAGCCCAATCGCTAAACCATTAATGGCAGACTCGGCCAGCGGTGTATCAAACACCCGGTCTTTGCCAAATTCTTTTTGCAAATTTTCAGTTGCCCGGAAGACGCCCCCGTTTTGTCCGACATCCTCTCCAAAAACAAGAACATTCTCATCGTTTTTAAGCTCTGTTCTCAAGGCGTCAGTAATTGCTTGAATCATCGTCATTTGCGCCATTTTATTTCGACTCCTTCGCTTTATATTCTTCCATTTGCTCCTCCAGGTTTTTAGGCAGCTTCTCAAACATAAAGCCAATCAAATCAGTAACCTTTTGTTTTGGAGCTTTATCAGCTAACTGAATCGCTTCTTTTATCTCTTTTTTCGCTTGTTCAATTACAATCTCTTCTTCCTCATCAGACCATAGGTTTTTACTTCCCAAATACTTCCTAAAACGAACGAGCGGGTCTTTTTTCTCCCATTCATTATCCGTTTCCTCTGTTCTGTAACGGGTCGGATCGTCACCCGCCATCGTATGCGGGCCGTAACGATACGTCAATGTTTCAATTAACGTCGGTCCTTCTCCATTTAATGCTCGTTCACGAGCTTTTTTCGTAACGGCATAAACGGCCAAAGGATCCATACCGTCCACTTGAATCCCCTCAATTCCAGCCGCCACTGCTTTTTGGGCAATCGTTTTCGCGTTTGTTTGCAGTTCAACCGGAACCGAAATTGCAAAACGATTGTTTTGGACGATAAAAATAGCTGGGACGTTGTAAACTCCCGCAAAATTGATCCCTTCGTAAAAGTCGCCTTGTGAAGAGCCGCCATCACCGGTATAGGTAACCGCAACTGCTTTTTTATCTCGCATTTTTAATCCGAGGGCCACACCCGCAGCCTGTATGATTTGGGCACCAATAATAATTTGCGGAGGCAAAATATTCAGATCTTCCGGAAGCTGATTCCCTTCATAATGACCTTTTGAAAATAAAAATGCTTTGTGAAGAGGCAGCCCATGCCAAATGATTTGAGGCACATCCCTGTATCCCGGGAGGAGAAAATCTTCTTTTTCAAGTGCAAAGTGGCTCGCCAGCTGAGATGCTTCCTGTCCCGCTGTAGGCGCATAAAAACCAAGCCTTCCTTGGCGGTTTAAAGAAATTGAACGTTGGTCAAGCATTCTCGTATATACCATTCTTCTCATCAATTCTTTTAACTCGTCATCGGATAAGTCTGGTTTTTCCTCTTCGTTTACGATTTCACCTTGCTCATTTAAAATTTGAAACGTTTGGAATTCTTTTTCGATGTTCTCTAATGAATGAAAACCCATCATTTCCACCTCTTCCTTTCATATTGATCATTACTTAATTTATATCCATTTTTTAATAAGCAAAGATACTTATTAGGTTAACCAAAAGCTGCATGACTAATGAATGTCCTCGATTTAGCAAGTATGTAAGCGGTTATATAACAGTATGAGAAGAAAAATTTCTGTACTATATTAGATTTAGGCTCTGAATATAACACGTCTTAATTTTATTTAAGTTTATCTTATAAATACTATAATTTCAAGCGAATTGTTTCTAAACTGTATTATATAATAGATAAAAACTGTACTATAAAAGAGCTGAATAATTTGATTCTTTTTGTATAGATTTTTTCCCTAATCTCAAGAAAAATAACCTCAAAACGTTTTGACCAATGGGCAATTGACTCACATCCTGTGGGCCTGCAGACTTTTTGAACATGCTCTAATACGTGTTTAATGCTACATCACCTTATTTTATGGTAAAATTAAATTGACGCTTGAGTGTTTAGGAGTGACATAATTCAATGATTAAAATGACAGATATTATCATGGATGGCCATCCCATTCTTCGAGAAAAAGCGGCTTCGGTTAAACTGCCCGCTTCACAAGAAGAAAAAGAAACGCTGCAGGAAATGTTGCAGTTTTTAAAGAACAGCCAAGATCCTAAAATAGCCGAAAAATATGGACTTCGTCCCGGTATTGGACTTGCAGCTCCTCAAATCGGCATCAGCAAAAGAATGATCGCAGTCCTTGTTACAGATGACGAAGAGAATGTATACAGTTATGCTCTTTTTAATCCGAAAATTTTAAGCCATTCTGTTGAACAGACTTATTTGGAAGGTGGAGAAGGCTGCCTATCGGTGGATGAAGACATCCCGGGAAATGTGCCCCGGTATGCAAGGATAACTGTTACAGGCACTGATCTAAACGGCAGTGAAGTTAAACTTCGCCTTAAAGGCCTTCCTGCCATTTGTTTTCAGCATGAAATCGATCATTTGGACGGCATTATGTTTTACGATCGAATCGACAAAAAAGACCCATTTCAAACATATGGAAAACCCGTACTTCGTTAAGCGATTTTCTTAACAATTCACGGGTTAAAAGCCAAAATTGGCGAAAAAGACCGATTTCACTTATAATTAGAGAATGAAGAGCAATTCGTATAAAAACCGGGACGACTTTTGCCCGGTTTTTTTAAGAAAGTATAAACTTGCCAAGTAGCCAAATCTAACCCCCCGTTTCACTTAAACCTGCATCTCCCACTATTTACCTGAAATTTTTAAAGACAGTTTCAAATACTATTCGTAACTGGAATTGAATAGAAAGGGGATGCAGCGTGATGCTAAAAAAATTAAGAAAAAAAATACTTAAGCGCTGGTCTAAATTAATAAATCAAAACCTTCTGCCAGAATTTTAAAAAACTTGCCGGTTGGCAGGCCTTAATGGCATAAAATAAGGCATAGTACACACAGAGTATAATCTCGCTAACGGTAAATTGCCCTTATACTAGGGCTTAAAGTTTGCTGCTACGTCGATTTTCTACCGCTATTTATGCTTTCCTAACGTAAAAAAGAAGAGATTATTACAACAAAAACATGAAAAACATTCCATTTTCCTTTATACTATAAACATGGCTTCGGGTTCAAGAAAGTGAAACTTCCAACAAAATGTCTGCATTCGGGAAGTTTTGGTAAAAATATAATGAGAAAAGTATTGGAGAAGTAGAAATTATGAAATTTATTAAAAATCATCAAACAGCCGTCTTCGCACTTGGAGGCCTCGGTGAAATTGGCAAAAACACCTACGGCATTCAATTTCAAGACGAGATTATCTTGATTGACGCGGGAATTAAGTTTCCGGAAGATGAATTATTAGGAATCGATTACGTCATTCCAGATTATACTTACCTTGAGAGAAATAGTGAAAAAATTAAAGGACTATTTATTACACACGGACATGAAGACCATATTGGCGGAATTCCGTTTTTGTTGCGGCAAGTTAACATTCCAATATACGGTGGAAAGTTGGCAATCGGTCTTATTCGAAACAAACTTGAAGAACACGGTCTTTTAAGGGAAGCAAAATTAATCGAAATTCAAGAAGACGACGTCATTAAATTCCGAAAAACGTCTGTCAGTTTTTTCAGGACAACGCACAGTATCCCGGACTCCTACGGTATCGTCGTAAAAACCCCTTCTGGAAACATCGTTCAAACCGGAGATTTTAAGTTTGATTTTACCCCAGTTGGCGAGCCTGCGAACTTAACAAAAATGGCTGAAATCGGAAAAGAAGGGGTCCTTTTATTAATGTCAGACAGCACCAACAGTGAAATCCCCGATTTTACAATGTCTGAACGCCGTGTTGGGGAAACGATCCAAAATATTTTCCGCAAAGTGAACGGCAGAATTATTTTTGCTACATTTGCCTCAAATATCCATAGGCTCCAGCAAGTTGTTGAAGCTGCTGTTGAAAGTGATCGTAAAGTTGCCGTTTTCGGGCGAAGCATGGAATCCGCAATGGAAATTGGACAAGAATTAGGCTATATTAAGGCACCTAAAGAAACATTTATTGAGCCGTCGCAAATTAACCGCGTCCCTGATAACGAAATAACAATTCTCTGCACCGGCAGCCAAGGGGAACCGATGGCTGCCCTGTCACGGATAGCTAATGGCACACATCGGCAAATTCAAATCATACCTGGAGATACTGTTGTTTTTTCGTCGTCGCCTATACCGGGAAATGCGGTAAGCGTTGGCAGAATCATTAACAAACTTTATCGTGCAGGCGCTGAAGTCATTCATCACAAATTAAGTGATATTCATACGTCCGGGCATGGTGGGCAACAAGAACAAAAACTGATGCTGCGCCTCATGAAACCTACGTTTTTCATGCCTATTCATGGCGAATACCGAATGCTAAAAATCCATACGCAGCTAGCAGCGGATTGCGGTATTCCTGAAGATCATTCATTTATTATGGATAATGGGGATGTACTTGCCCTTGAGGAAAATAATGCTTCGATTGTAGGAAAAATCCCTTCGGGTTCGATTTATGTTGATGGAAGTGGGATTGGCGATATCGGCAACATCGTTTTGCGGGATCGAAAGATTCTTTCTGAAGAAGGGCTTGTTGTTGTCGTTGTCAGTATCAATATGAAAGAGTACAAAATCGTTTCTGGTCCAGATATCATTTCAAGAGGGTTTGTGTATATGCGTGAGTCTGGGGACTTAATAAAAGAAGCGCAAGATTTACTAAGTAATCACCTTAATCAGGTGATGGAAAAACAAACAAATCAATGGTCGGAGATAAAAAATGAAGTAACAGAAACACTGGCTCCATTTTTGTATGAAAAAACAAAAAGACGGCCAATGATCTTACCGATTATTATGGAAATCTAAAGATGCTGACGTGTCCTTGTTTTGACGTCTTTATTAAAAAAACGCCCTAGGGCGTTTTTTTGTTGCTCATTCTTCCGACATTTTTTTCTCTAAACGGTTAATATCTTGATATGCACCAATAACGACTAAAACATCGCCTTTTTTTATTTTTTCTTCCGCTTGTGGGGAAACTAGAATCTCTTCATTTCTTTTAATTGCAACGATATTCACGCCGTATTTTGCACGGATATCTAATTCAAGTAATGTCTTTCCATCCATTTTTATTCCAGCAATCAATTCAACAATACTATATTCGTTTGACAACTCTAGATAGTCAAGAACATTATTGGAAACAAGATTGGTTACAATCCTTACTCCCATATCTCTTTCAGGATGAACAACTTGATCTGCCCCAATTTTCCGTAAAACCTTTTCATGATAATCATTTTGAGCTTTCACAGTAATTCGTTCTACTCCAAGTTCTTTTAAAATAATCGTTGTTAAAATGCTTGCTTGAATATTATCCCCTATCGCTACAATCACATGCTCAAAATTACGGATACCAAGGTTTTTAAGAACAGCCTCATCTGTCGTATCCGCAATCACAGCGTACGTTGCAATTTCTGAATATTCATTGACTCTTTCTTCATCGATATCAATCGCAAGAACTTCCATTCCTTGAGCAATTAATTCCCGGCAAATGCTTCCCCCGAACCGGCCGAGACCGATAACCGCAAATTCCTTCTTCACAACCATTCCTCCGTCAATGCCAAACTTGCAATTTGCAAATATCATACCATAATTAAACTTCTTATGCCGTATTCCCTAAAGAAAAAAGCTCAAAGATGTTCAAAAAAAGAACATCTTTGAGCTGAGTCCTTATGGAATTATAATGTAGCTTGTCCAGGTCTCCAGTTTGCTGGGCAAAGTCCGCCTGTTTGAAGTGCTTGAAGAACACGTAAAGTTTCGTCAACATCACGTCCAATGTTGTTATGGTTCACAACAGAATACATAAGTTCTCCCTCAGGGTTAATAATGTAAAGACCGCGCAGTGCAACACCTTCTTCTTCGATAAGAACACCATACTCTTTAGATACTTGGTGGTTTGTATCCGCAGCTAAAGGATATTTCAAATCACCCAGGCCGTTATCATCGCGGGGTGTGTTAATCCAAGCCAAGTGTGTATGCACTGTATCAGTGGAAACCCCAATGACTTCTGCATCTAAATCTGCGAACTCGTCATAACGGTCGCTCATTGCTGTAATTTCAGTCGGGCATACGAAAGTAAAGTCCATTGGATAGAAAAATAAAACCGTCCATTTGTCTTGTTTCATGATTTCTTCTAGACTAACTTTACCAAACTCTTTATCAGGCATTACAGCATCCAATTCAAAACGAGGAGCTTGTTTGCCAACCATACGTTCTGCCATTATGTAACCCTCCTAAAAAATTTTCCCCTTATTTCGATTACAACTAAATTATACAGGACTTTCTCTTTTTAGTCAATATTAAATTGTAATTAATGTAATTAAGTAGATGATTGTTTTTATTGCTATTTTATACGATACAAATCTAAGAAGATAGGAAGATCATTCAGCTAATTGAGAATAAATGAGGAACAGCTTTATCGCCTGTTCCCCTCATTCTTCTCATCGCAAGCGGGTTTCAACTTCCTGGCAAACTTCTTCAGCTGATAATCCACTAGCATTAATAATTGAACCTTCAGTGATGGTGTTTTGAATTCCCATCATATTTTCATCTTGTCCGGTAATCACACATACATCACAATTTTTGGCATCAGATTCTTGTTTTAAAGTAACCACTTCATAACCGTTATTTTGGAGTGCTTCAGAAACATTAGTTAGAGACTGCTCAACACCAATTTTAGCCATATGATCCCTCTTTTCTACAAGATAAAAATGCTTCATAATTGATAAATTACCCTCTTTTGTTACTTTTATTCATTTATTTCTCCATTTCGCTTACAAGGTTTAGAAATGCTTCTACTTGTTTAAGCCGCGTATAGGATTCATGGCTTATAATCCATGTATCTCGGCTCACTCTTTCTTTACGTTTTGTCATTAATGGAATTTTATAAATGTCGCGATCGTTTTCAGTTAAACTAATGGAAGGCAGGATCGCGTAGCCAATCCCATTTAATGCCATTTGTTTACATGTCTCAATTTGATCGACAACAATCGTACGCTCAGGCGGCGATATAAAATGTTCGTGCCACCATGATTGGATTTCACGATAGTACGTCGAATCACTTTTAAATTGAATAAAAGGCTTATCGGTTGATTTTAATGCTGAAATTGACTGAATCGTTGTATCGACGAGAACGAGCTCATCTGTTAATAATCGCTTTTTCATCCCTTTCCATTCAGGATTTCCGCGGATAATCCCAATATGGAAATGCTCTTCATCAAACTGATGCAAAATTTCGCTGCTCCACCCGGTAATCAATGAAATTTTTACATTTGGATATCGCTCCACGTACTGCTTTAAAAATTTCGGGAGCCAATACTGTCCAATAATTGAAGCAGCCGCCAATTTTAATGTTCCTGAAACTTCTGCTTTCAAAAAAGAAATTTCATCTCTCACCTTTTCTTGCTCACGAATCATACGGTTGACGTATGCAATGATTTTCTCGCCAGCAGGGGTTAGGGCTAAACCTCTTTTTGAACGTAAAAAAATTTGTGTCCCCCATTCTCTTTCAATCGTCCTTAATCGTTGACTTAATGCGGGCTGGGTAACGTAGAGGCGTTCAGCGGCTTTTCGCATATTAAGTTCCTCAGCCAAAATCGACAGCATTTCATATTCTGTCATAGTAAAAGATCAACTCCGTTTCACTACTTATTGCATGTTCAAAAAGGAGGACAACGAGAGGCAAGAAGGTCGAGGAAGCGTAGCTCTGAGCACCGCAACGTATGTTTGTAGGATACGTGAGGAGCGGAAGAGCAAGCTGACGAAGAGATTCGCAGCCTATTAAGGAAGTTCGACGAAAAGCATCACGTCCTGTGATAACGTCGAACTGACTTACCTCCTGTAAGCCTCCGGACTTTTTGAACAACCTCTATTATTGTGAAAGTTTTCTTTGTGGAGAAGGATTAGGTTTAGGCAAAAAGAAAATGAAAACAAGTGTAAAAACTGCTAAGCAAGCTATTCCCCAATGCACGCTATGCAATGCATAAGTCAGCCCATCTTTAAGAATGTTCAATGCTTCTTGCGGTAAAGCATTCCTTTGGCTTTCATTTAACAATACATTAGCCGCATCAACGGTCAGTGATGCATCAATTCCATCACTGTTTGTTAAGAAATATCGTTTCATTTGGCTATTTAATATACCGCCAAGCAATGCAGCCCCGATTGCATTTCCAAGTATACGCATAAACATGTTGTTTGCAGTTGCAATCCCTCGGGTATTCCAATCAACACTACTTTGTATCGCAACAATAAAGGTTGTGCTTGTTAATCCCATGCCAACCCCTACAAAGAATGATGCAGTACCAGCCCAAACAGGGCCAAGAGAAGGAGTTAACAGCACGAAAAAAATGGCTCCTACTACAAGCGATAGCCCACCTAACAAAGCTGTTGTCCGAAAACCAATTTTAATCACTAATCTTCCGGCAATTGTGGAGGCAATCGGCCACCCGATGGACATTGTCGTCAATGTAAACCCAGCAATAATTGGCGTTTTGCCCATCACACCTTGTACAAATGTCGGAAGAAAGGTAGATACACCCATCATAATCATCCCTGACGTTAACGTAGCTACATTCGCAAAAGCCATCAGTGGATGTTTCCATATTTTAAGCGGCATCACCGGTTCGCTGCACCGTTTTTCCTGGATAATAAATAACATAAAACAAACAAAAAAAACAGCAATTAAGCAAATGATTGGAAAGGATGTCCACTTCCAAGCGATACCACCTTGGATGAATACGAGCATTAAAGCCGAAACGGAAAAAAGCAGCAGTAAAGAGCCGGTGTAATCAATCTGCTGCTTTTTTCTTTCAGGACTCTCGTGCAAAAAGCGAACGACGCCAATAATAGCCAATATGCCTAAAGGAATATTAAGCCAAAAAATCCATGCCCAATGCAAATATTGAACGAGTAAACCGCCTAAAAGCGGACCTAAAATCGCAGAGATTCCCCAAACACTCGACAGATATCCTTGAATTTTAGCCCTTTCTTCAATTGAATACATATCACCTACGATTGTCGTTGCAATTGGTTGTACCGCACCTGCGCCTAAGCCTTGGATAAACCGAAATAAAATAAGCGCGAACATAGAAGTCGCAAAACCGCACAAAAGCGATCCGATTAAAAAAGTAATGATTCCGAATACAAAAATAGGTTTTCGGCCAAACAAATCCGACAGTTTTCCGTAAATAAGAATGGAAACAGACTGCATCAGTAAATAAGAGGAGAACACCCAGCTATATAAAGAAAAATTGCCGAGATCAGAAACGATCCCGGGCATTGCCGTAGCAACAATTGTCCCTTCGATGGCAGCCATAAACATTGCTAAAATTACTGCAGTTAAAACAAGCGGCCGATGTGTTTTTTTTTCGCGATAATTTGCGGCTGTAATATTTTGATAAGACATGTTTGCACCACTTTCTTTTTCGAATCAACGGCAATGGTAGATCTCTATTGTTCTTTTATTTATCGTCTAGCAATAGAAAAAATCTGTCCCAGCTACATTGGGCGGACAGATTCTCGATTGGTTTCATGAATATAGCGATTAATATACTTTAAAATCGCTCTTCGTGTTAAAATACCAGTAAATACCCCTTCATGATTCACAACACATAAAAATGGGTGGTCAATCGAAAGTTTCAATCCCCTTATAAAACTTTCATCCTCGCGTATAGACGGGGCCTCATCTTTAATAACATCTTTCACAATTTTGTTTTCTAATTTTTCCGTTTCAATTCTTTCAATTCCTAGAATTGAATCAAGGATTAAGGTCATGCTAATAAGCCCTTTTAATTTAAAATCTGAATCAACGACAGGTATGGCGGAATAGCCTGATTTAATTAAGACGAGCAACGCATGTTCAAGCGGGTTGTTTAAATTGACATGTGCAACTTTTTCAGATGGAATCATCAACTCTTTTATTTTTTTATCGTTCATATTATCACAACACCCCTTCGGTCGTTTTCCAAAGCGAGCTGATCCCAACTAAGAAGGGTTCATTTTTAGTGTATCATACTTTACCACCTTCAACTACTTTATAAACCGGAAAGGAAATGGCTTCTTTTGTCGAAAAATAAGAAGTTTGCTTGAATTGGTTTAACGGGTGTTTTTTTGTGAAAATATATGAGGGAAAATATATAAAGGCTAGGTGTTTACGATGTTAAAGAGAGAAATTGAAGCGAAACGAAAAAAGATGATTGCTGCCGCTAAGCGGTACGGATTCCAATCAAAAAGAACCATTCGCATTAGCCAAGAATTAGATAAGCTTATTTTTCTGTACCAAAAAACGAGTAATTCTTAGATTTTATCACTTTTTAAAATGTTTATTTTGTTTTCTTTCATCATTTTCTGGGCAGCTCATTTTTACATCATCTTAATAAAAAATATAGAATTTGGAATGAAGCCGCCATACATCCCAGCCATGATAAGCAATGAGAAAACCCGGAGAACCTTATTCACCGGGTATTATTTTTTTGCCTTTTTTTGTTTTAGATGCTTATCGACAAAATTAGTCGTCGTATCTCCAGCTAGAAATGCATCATGGGCGATGACGGTCTGCAACATCGGAATATTCGTTTTTATTCCTTCGACAACATATTGATCAAGCGCTTTTTTCATGCCGTCTATCGCTTCTTCGCGCGTCGATCCTTTAACGATTAACTTGGCAATCATTGGATCATAGAACGGTGTAACAGTAGACCCTTCATTTACAGCAAGTTCGTGCCGAATATTTTCTCCCCTTGGAAGCTCGAGTGTTGTAATCTTTCCAGGCGAGGGGAAAAATGTTTTTGGATCTTCCGCATAGATCCTTACTTCGATTGCATGTCCCATTCTTTTAATATCAGATTGTGTAAAAGACAGCTCTGTCCCCCATGCAATCTTAAGTTGTTCTTTCACTAAATCCAGCCCTGTGATTTCTTCCGTTACTGGGTGTTCAACTTGTAATCTTGTATTCATTTCAAGGAAATAAAAATTCTTGTTTTCATCCACCAAAAATTCAATCGTGCCGGCGTTAACATACCCAATTGCTTTCGCAGCTTTCACCGCAGCCTCACCCATTTTCGCCCTTGTCTCATCATCTAAAAAAGGAGATGGCGCTTCTTCGACAACTTTTTGATGCCGGCGTTGGATCGAACATTCTCTCTCCCATAAATAAACAGTATGATGGCGCTTGTCGGCGAGAATTTGTATTTCGATATGCCTTGGATTTTCAACGTATTTTTCAACATACATTGCCCCATCACCAAAGAAATCAGTCGCTCGTTTTTGGTTGCCGCTGTATGCTTTTGTTAATTCTTCATCATTTCTTACAATTTGCATGCCGATTCCACCGCCGCCAGCCGAAGCTTTTAACATGACAGGGTAACCGATTTCATTTGCGATTTGAATGGCTTCTTTTTCGTCTTTTAATGGGTAATCGATCCCTGGAACAACAGGGACGCCCGCCTTTTCCATCGTTCTTCGCGATTCAATTTTGCTTCCCATTTTTGAAATAACAGATGGATCCGGCCCAATAAAAACAAGCCCCGATTCGGTGCATCGCCTTGCGAATTCTGCATTCTCCGACAATAGGCCATATCCAGGATGAATCGCTTCAGCGCCTGCTTCATTTGCAACCTGTATAATTTTATCGATATTTAGATAGCTTTCGTTTACTCTAGGTTTTCCAATTAAATACGCTTCATCTGCCAGTTGGACATGAGGGGCTTTTTCGTCGGCCTCTGAGTAAACTGCAACTGTGTTTATTCCCATTTCTTTACAAGTCCTCATAATCCTTACGGCAATTTCTCCTCTGTTCGCAATCAAAATTTTTTTAAACATTGCTTTCTCCTTTTATATGTATTTTTGTCCCATCCACAAGTATATTTTGAGCCCCGTACTCCCATTTGAAGCAAACTGAATTATTGCTCATCTTTCCTTTTATTTTAATTTAACTTTTTTATATTGTAAAGGAATTCTAAAAATTAAACATAATAAGAAAAACGGGGCTTTATCCTTCTAACAACGGTTCATATCCTAATTGATGAAGATTTTCGGCAATTGTACGGTAGCCACGCTTGTTTGGATGTAAGCCGTCAACCGAGAGAAATTTCTTTTTTTCTTTTTTGAATTTTGGATGGATGTTCGTAACTGCAATATTTTTCCGGGTGAACTTTTTCTTTAATTTATAGTTAAATAATCGAATCCAGTAATCGCTGTCTTGGACTTGTGGAACCGGGTTGTATAAATCGACAATTCGAATAAGATAAGGGGCTTTCGTAGAGGACTTGATGGAAGCTATTTCATCTATCATTTTTTCGATGTTTTTTAAGGCCTTATTGCTTGCGCGGTTAAGAACTGAATCATTTCTCGAAAGAATAAAACGTTTCCCCGCCTTAAGCAGATCATTGCCTCCAGCGGTAATCGTCAACAAATCCGAGTGGTAAATTGCGTACCTGATTCCAGGGTCGAAAAACATCGACAAAATTTGTTCTGACGTTAAACCGCCTTTCGAATAATTGTGGACAACGACCTGTTTGTTGAAAACTTCCTGTGCCATTTGTGCATAACTCTGGACAAAATTAGGCGAAAAAAACGCCCCCCTTCCTTTCGTCAATGAATCTCCAAGTGCTGTATAAATTAAAAAAGGCTTATACATAAATGGCCAACCCCAATCAGCGTCTTTTCCTGCTGATCCATTTGTATGAAAAAAGTGACGATTTCGATTGGGGCAAACGATTAAAAATTTCTGTTCAGTTAAAGCTGCTTCGTTAGACTGCCCTTACCATTTACAAGTTCTTTCATATACTGATTCATGATTAGTATTTAGCTTTTACATACATTCAGTAAAAACAGCAGCGTTCCTGTGTAAGCTTACGATCTGGACGCTTAAAGTATTGATGGAGAAGGGATATGGCAAAATGATTTATACTTTAAAACAATCGCTGTTCTATGTTCTGCTTATCCTTATTTTTATCCTCTACGGAGATGCTAAGGACACGAAATTAAAACGAAGAAAGAAGAAATTATTCATTATTGCACATCGGGGTGCATCTGATATTGCACCGGAAAACACATTTGCAGCTTTTGACAAAGCGATTCAAACGCACGCTGATTATATCGAACTGGACGTCCAATTAAATCGAAACGGGGAGCTTGTCGTCATACATGATACGACTTTGGAGCGGACGACGAATGCAGCAGGCCCAGTAAAAAATTTGACAAACAAAGCCCAGAAACGCATTGATGCCGGAAGCTGGTTTCACCATTCTTTTCGCAATGAACGAATTCCGATGTTAAAAGAGGTACTGAAACGCTATAGCGGAAAGGTTGGCATGCTTATCGAGCTAAAAAACCCTTCCTTGTATCCGGGAATTGAACTGAAATTGGCAAAAGAATTAAAAAAGCATCTATACAAGCAAACGAAAAACACTCCTTTTGTCGTTCAATCATTCGATCACCAATCCATCCTAAAATTTCACAAATTTCTACCATCTGTTAAAACCGCTGTACTCATTGGTTTCACATCGCCTATTAATGTTCAGGAAATCCAGTCATTTTCTTCTTATGCGAACTATGTAAATCCCCATTTTCTATTGATTGATGATGAATTGGTTAATATGGCTTCACATTTTGGAATGGGAATCTTCGCATGGACAGTCAATCATTCAAACATAGCGGAAAAGTTACTCGAAATGGGAATTGACGGCATTGTAACAAATCGTCCTTATTTGTTTAAAAAATAAAAACGCGCACTCCCATTTGGAAGTACACGCATCATTTTTTAAAGTCCACATTTAAGCTGTGCACCACAGCTCGTACACGTATTGCAGCCGCCAATGTCTTCAACTTCGCCTTCCCGGCAAACAGGACAAGTATTTCCGAGTTCAGATCCGATTGTCACTTCTGTATTTTTTAACGGTGCAATCGTATCAACAAGGACAACACGGTTTTCTGTCAGCTCTTCTTCTTCAAACGTATTGTCTTCCGCTGTCAAGCTTAACACTTGTGCATCCCGGCTTCCATCGACATATACCGTTCCGCCTTTAGCACCACCGCGATAAAGCCTTTCATAAACCGCTTCAACTTGTTCAACAGCATAGCCTTTTGGAGCGTTTACCGTTTTACTAATCGAACTGTCAATCCAACGCTGAATGACACATTGTGTATCAGCGTGTGCCTCAGGAGTCAATTCCATCGCCGAAATAAACCATTCAGGCAGTGCTTCAGGATGGGCATCGGGATGATTGCTTAAATATTCCTCAACAATCTCAGCTTTCACTTCAATAAATTTGCCTAAACGGCCGCTTCTAAAATAAGAAAATGAAAAATAAGGCTCTAAACCGGTTGAAACACCGACCATCGTACCTGTTGATCCTGTAGGTGCAACCGTCAGTAAGTGAGAGTTGCGAATGCCATTTTCCAGTATATCCGATCGAATATCTTCAGGCATGGTGCGCATATAGCCCGTTTCTGTAAATGCTTGTCTAAGCTTCCTTGTCTCTTCATCAGTATCACCAATTAAAAATGGGAAGCTGCCTTTTTCTTTTGCTAATTCGATAGATGCCCTGTAAGCATTCGTCGCTATCGTTTCAAAAATTTGATCCGTTAACGCATTTCCTTCCTCTGATCCGTAGACAGTCTCACAATAAATTAACAAGTCGTGAAGCCCCATCACGCCAAGCCCGACACGCCGCTCGCCTAATGCCTGTTTTTTATTTTCTTCAAGAAAGTAAGGTGTCGCATCAATGACGTTGTCCTGCATTCTTACACCGATTTCAACCGTCCGCTTTAACTTTTCAAAATCAACCTTTTTATTTTCTTTATCGGCCATTTGAGCTAAATTCACAGCAGCCAAATTACAAACTGAATATGGTGCTAGTGGTTGTTCGCCACACGGGTTAGTCGCAACGACCTTCTGGCCATACGCTTTTGCATTCGTTTTATCATTTGCATTGTCAATAAAGAAAATGCCGGGTTCAGCTGAATATGTCGCGCAAATATTGATTAAATCCCAAAGATCTTTGGCGCGTATTTTTCGATAGACACGGACAGGATGCCCTGCTTTTTCCCATTCACGCACGTCTCCACATTTATGCCATTCCTCATTGTAAATTCTCATCTGTTCCGGGTTATAATTTTCAACATCCGGAAAACGAAGCGCATATTCTCCGTCATTTTCAACAGCTTCCATAAATTCTTTTGTAAGACAAACGGAAATGTTGGCCCCTGTCAAAAATTCCGGTTTATGAACAGTGTATGTTCCCCCAGTTGCAAGCTTTTCTTCCGCTTCTTTAATAATGCGGTCGTTAAACCCGCCTTTGCCCGGAATATTTTTATAGTTAACGATGCCTTGATACATCGCTTCTTCTGTTTCAGTAAGCGGAGTGAATTTCAATTTTTCACGGGCAAGCTGTTTAATCTGTTCGTCATTTGTGTTCTCAATTAAAAAGCGAAGAATTTTCGGATTTTGCATTTTGGAAATAATAAATTCGATAATGTCAGGATGCCAGTCTGCCAGCATAATCATTTGAGCTCCGCGCCTTGAACCGCCTTGCTCGACAAGATGTGTTAGCTTTGCGATATCATCAAGCCAAGATACTGAACCGGAGGATTTGCCGTTTACCCCTTTTGCAAGCGTGTTTCTGGGGCGCAATGTTGAACCATTCGTACCAACCCCGCCTCCGCGACTCATAATTTCCATTACCTGTTTCCTGTGATCGGAAATTCCTTCACGTGAGTCTGGAACAAATGGCATGACATAACAGTTAAAATAAGTAACATCTGTATTTGCCCCAGCTCCATACAATACGCGGCCGGCCGGAATAAAGTTCAATGAAACAAGTTCATTATAGAACTTCTCTGTCCATTCTTTGCGCTTTTCTTCTGTTTTTTCTACAGAAGCAAGGCCGGTCGCATTCCTTTTTGCGATTTGTTCGTAAAAAATCTCAAGCGGCTTATCAATAATATCCAATGCTCGTTTGACAATGCCTGATTTAACTTCCTCCGGCCGATCAAGATTGTGGCGATACTCTTCCTCAATTTCGACGCAAGCCGAGTTTTCTTCCCAATCTATTTTTGTTATGAAACCAAGCCCTCTTGCAGGAAATGTCGGATCTTCTTTCACTGTTAGAACGACGAAATCGCCAATTTTTAATGTGCTTTTTTCAGTATCTTTAAACGCATAACGGTCAAGCATGACAAGTCGTGACACACCAGAATAGGTCGTTTTCATATCAGAAGTAATTGGGTGGACTTGTGGAAAATGTTTAATATCCTCGTTTAATCGTTCGGTATCAATTTCATGTTTAGTAAGTGTAATGCCCATATTTCTCCTCCTCTAATTTATTATGTCTTGTTGTATGTATTCATCATGGTTTTCACGGTGCAGCCGTGCTTAAACCCCCAATAAAGGAAGTCTCGCTATATGTCGAACGATGACAACTAGCTTTGATGTGTGAATTCATCATATCACAGGAGAATTTAAAATAGCAACAAATAAATCAATATATAGTATGAATTTCACATTTTTTAATACTATATATTGATTTTTGAGGAAGAAAAATAATTTTGTCAAATATGAAATCAATCGATTTTTGAAGAAAAAAAGAGAAAAGGGCACTTTTCTCATGTAAGAATCCTTCATATAATAAATTTTGGCCATTGCACTTTCAGTGTATGTTCAAAACCCCGTTCACCTTTTTACCTCATAAAATTCCAGTCATCGGATTGATACCGGTTTCTTGCAATTTCCTGAATTTCATTTTTTTGCGGCTCGTCGAGTACAAACTCCTGCAACTCAACATTCAAGCCTTTTTCAAACCCCGTTTTAAATGCAGCTACAGCCTGTTCGAGCGAAATTTTTCTACCGAGTAATTGATTAATGGTGACCGCTTTATTTTTAAAATTTGCTTGCATTTTTTCTCTTTCTGCAAGATCACGGAAATTAAACAAATCAAACATTTTATCTTCATCTAAATCTAGCAATATAGCCCCATGCTGTAAAATAACTCCCTTTTGTCTTGTTTGGGCACTGCCTGCCACTTTCCTTCCTTCAACAACGAGCTCATACCATGAAGGTGCATCAAAGCAAACGGAAGACTTTGGTTTTTTCAAATCCATCTTTTCTTCTTCCGATCTCGGTACAGAGAAATAAGCATCCAAACCTAATTCCCGAAAACCTTGCAGCACACCCTCTGAAATGACCCGGTATGCTTCAGTTACGCTTTTAGGCATTTTGGGATGTTCTTCAGAAACGATAACGCTGTATGTTAATTCGTATTCATGAAGCACGGCCCGTCCACCAGTAGGCCGCCTTACAAAACCGAGCCCATATCCCTTTACCGCGTCCAAATTAATTTCCTTTTTAGCCCTTTGAAAATAACCAATGGAAAGTGTAGCCGGATCCCAGCTGTAAAATCGGATGACAGGTGGAATTTTCCCTTCACTTTGCCAATTTAACAGCGCCTCATCACATGCCATGTTATAAGCTGGCGAACACGCCCCGGAATTTAAGAAAAGCCAAGTTTCTTTCAATTGCCTCATCCCTTTTTATGAAGTTCAATACTTCTATCATGATTTTTTATTTTAAAAAATGCAAGTCTGCAGAAAAGTTTCAAGAGATGTTAACCGTTTTAATCTTTGAATTTCTATAAATAACCGATATAATCAACATGTAGATATACATGTGGAATAAAAGAATTTTAATTTACAGTTGGTTTGAGTTCGACGAAGAAGCGAACTTCAAAGCTTCCAAGCGGCTGAAGTAAATACAATGTGACCGCTCTCCAGCTTTCTGCGTTTAGCAGTTCAAACTCAAAAGACTGCTCCTTAAAATTCTTTCGTTCCTTTCATAATAGAAAAAGAACGAACAGGGGGAAAAATCTTGGAGATTTTATGGCTTTTAATCATTGTCATTGTTTCATATATTGTTTTTGTTTTCATTTCAAAATTGCTTCAAAAGCGTTATTTAAAAAAATTATCACAGGAAGAATTTAAGAAAGGCTATCGAAAAGCCCAACTGATTGATGTAAGGGAAGAAAAAGAATTTAATGGCGGACATATTTTAGGCGCACGGAACATTCCCGCGTCCCAGCTTCGCATGCGTTTTTCTGAAATTCGCAAGGACAAGCCCGTTTATTTATATTGTGAAGGAAGTGCCCGCAGCAGCAGGGCCGCACAATTTTTAAAAAAGAAAGGCTATACCGATCTCTATTATTTAGAAGGCGGGTTTAAGAAATGGACAGGCAAAATTAAGAAAAAGTGACTTCCAAAGGAGTCACTTTTTTATTTGTTTAGAATGTGTTGATTTTATTAAAAACGCAGGAATTGGGCATCATAACAAACAAAGATCAAAACCAATTCAATGCTTTCTAGGAGTTGTCGCAATGATTACGATCGATTTTGATCAAGAATGGGAACAGGAATTTTTACATCGGCTATCAAATGACGGACCTTGGGGAAAATGGGAAGTGGCAAAATTAGCGATGGAGGCTGAGGAGGAGCTCGCCATTCCATCTTTTTTTGGATTGCAGGCTCCAAAGCACTTACCGAATTTAAAGATTTTGCCTCATCAATTAGAAACGGCAAAGCAAGTCGTAGAAAATATGAACGGCAAAGCCATTCTTGCCGATGAAGTCGGCCTAGGAAAAACGATTGAAGCAGGGCTTATTTTAAAAGAGTACATGATTCGCGGACTAGTAAAAAAAGTGCTTATTCTCGTACCAGCTTCCCTCGTGCTGCAATGGGTGAAAGAATTAAACGAAAAATTCTATATTCCGGCGGTTGCGCAAAAAAAAGCTTACGTTTGGGAGCAATATGATGTCGTCATTTCATCACTTGATACGGCCAAAAGAAATCCTCATCGCGACATTATCTTTCAGCAAAATTGGGATTTTATCATTGTCGATGAAGCCCATAAATTAAAAAATAAAAAAACGAAAAACTATGAATTTGTCCAGCAATTGAAAAAACGCTTTTGTCTTTTGCTCACAGCAACCCCTATTCAAAATAAAATTGAAGAGATTTTTAATCTTGTCTCTTTACTTAAACCAGGACATTTAGGAAATATCGATCAATTCCAAAATGAATTTGCTTCAAATAAACGATCAATAGAAAATGAAGAGAAATTAAAAAAACTTATCCATAAAGTCATGATTCGCAATCGAAGAGAAAAAACAAACTTATCATGGACATCGCGCCACGTAAAAAACATAGCCATTGATTTTAGCGAAGCAGAAAAGATGGTATATGACAAAATTACCGCTGCAAAACATGAGCAGATGTATTCGGAACACCAACTTTCAACATTGACACTGTTAAGGGAGATCTGTTCCAGCAGGGAAGCGCTGTTTATGACATTAAAAAAAATGATCGAAAAGGAGGATACGAGCGAATCAACGAAACAATTTGCGATCGAACTCATTTCAGATATTGAAAAAATCAATGGTCATTCGAAAGCGGAAAAATTACTAGAGATTATAAAAGAAATCGACGGCAAGGTTATCGTTTTCACAGAATATCGTGCAACCCAACTTTACTTGCAATGGTTTTTGCAGCAAAACGGCATCAGTTCCGTCCCCTTTCGCGGCGGATTTAAACGAAGTAAAAAAGATTGGATGACACAATTGTTTAAAGACCATGCACAAGTGTTAATCGCGACAGAAGCTGGTGGAGAGGGAATCAACTTGCAATTTTGCCAACATGTCATCAATTATGACTTGCCGTGGAATCCGATGAGAATTGAACAAAGAATCGGCCGTGTCCATCGGATTGGCCAAGAAAAAGATGTTCATATTTACAATTTTACGATCAAAGACACAATTGAAGAACATATTCTATCTTTGCTTTACGAAAAAATTCAGCTCTTTGAAAGTACAATTGGGCAACTAGACGACATTCTTGCGAAGCTCGATTTAAAAAATATTGAGCAATATGTGAATGATATTTTTCTCCATTCAGAAAGCAAAGGCGAAATTAAAATCAAGATGGATAATTTGTCTGAACTTATCAATTTCCAGCGCAATCTTAAAGAGGAGGATAAACAACAAGATGCAGCAACATGATATCCATCAATTTCTTGTACGATATTTTAAGGAGAATGACTGTGAAGTTGCGGAAAATGAAAATTCCCTTGTCATTAAACTTACAGAAAAAATGGATAAACTCCTTATGAATCGTCCTTTCTACTGGCACTACATTGAAAAAATCGGCGGCGTTCCCGAGCCGATGACCTTAACATTGGTAACGAAAAAAAACGAAAAAACATCTGGTGAATTCGTTCATCTCGGATCGCCAAGGTTGCATCAAATCTTCCAGGCTGCTAAAAAAACGTCTCAATTCATCCGTATGTATGAAAACGCGGAAGGAGAAAACTCAGCCTACCTCTCTTTAATCCCTTGGCTAAATATAAACGTAAAAATTTCATACGTTTGCGATCGAAAAAAAGACTCCCTGCTCTCTCTAGGGCTGCATTTAATTACTGGACAGCTAAAAGAAAACTTTTTTAACCAATTGCAAGAAAAATCGCTGACACCAACTTTGCCAGACTACTCGTTTCCATTAACCCCCCTCATCAAGCCAAAAAGCGGCATGAATCGTGTAAAAAAAGCCATCTACGCCTATATTGAGAATGGGGATGATGAATGGGCGGAAAATGCCAAAGCGAGATGGAAAGAGGACTTAGCATTGCTTGAACAGTTTTATGAAGACAAAGAAAAAAGCGAAGCCTACCATAATGAAAAAGAAGCGCTGCAAATTCAATATGAACCAAAAATTAAGGTCGAAGTAATTAATGGAGGCATTTATTATCTTAGCCAATGAAAAAAAGACCACAAAGGGAGCCCTTACATTCCCTTTACGGTCTTTTTGTTTTTTAAAAACATTTGAAGTTTAAATTGGTGCAGGTGCCCCGCCGCCATGGAACACATCAATAAATGTCATGACACTAAACCATCCGAAAACTGCAACAGTCAGTAATGCAAACACAAACCCTAGCATGTTTCTTTTGCGCAATTCACGGAAAATCGCTACGAGCGCCAACAGAGTTATCAGTAGAAAAATAATTGCGAGAGCCATGATTGTACTCCTTTCATCTGTTTGTTCCCTATTGTTCCCTTTTTTGGAAATAGAATGATATGTAAAAAGGATGATCCTTAACATATTCTACCCGTTTTTCAACCATTTGTCGAGACAACCTTGTTTAGAGGCTTCAAGGCCGAATGAAATTTTATAAAAATGTAACATTTGCTTTGTTTTGAATCCTTCTATCATTTCATTTCAAACTAAACTTCATCTTCTATATGGTGTAGAATGATCATGAACACTAAAGAGGAGGTAAAAAAATGAAATGGAAGCAAATGCCTGTCGGCCCCCTGCAGGAAAATACGTACGTCATATGGAATGACGCGAATCAATGCCTTATTGTTGATCCTGGATCTGAAGGAAGCAAAATCATTCAATATATTGAAACACTTAACGTTACGCCGCTCGCCATTCTGCTGACACATGCACACTTTGACCACATCGGAGCCGTTGACGAAGTGAGAGAAGCTTTTAATATTCCAGTCTACATCCATGCAAACGAAGAAGACTGGCTTGAGGATCCGTCTAAAAATGGTTCCATCCGCTTTCCTCTCGGCGTCATTAAAGCAAAAAAGGCTGAACACATTATTAAAAATGAAAGCCAAATCGAGATTGGCGAGTTTTCCATTGAAATCTTTGAAACGCCTGGGCATTCACCCGGGAGTGTGTCCTTTTACTTTGCAAATGAAGGCGTCGTTTTTTCCGGGGATGCGTTGTTTCAAGGAAGCATCGGAAGAACAGACCTGCCTTTCGGAAACTATGAACAGCTTCTGAACAGCATCCATCAAAAACTGCTTAGCTTACCCGAGGAAACCGAAGTTTGCCCTGGGCATGGGCCTGTGACGTCAATTGAAGCCGAAATGGATTCAAACCCCTTCCTCACAGGATTTTAAGAAAATTAAAAAGACGGAGCAAAAGCTTCGTCTTCCCTACGTTGTATGATCAAATTTTTTAGGACATTACAAATACAGTCCAGTATGTAAAACCTGCCATAAAGATGGTTAAGTATGCTCCGAAGAGATACATATACATCCGCTCTGATAATTTCAAATAACTAAGCGAAACAAAAACGATTGTCTGTGCCAAAAATAGAATTGCCATATTATCCAAGTCGCCAAGAAAAGCCATAATCGCTATCATTGCAGTCCAAAAACCTAACACTCGGTACATACGATCCACTAAATTCCCCTCCTTTACACTCACAATCGCTACTTCCCATTATATATGAGTTTCGTTCCAATTGTAAATCCCAATGATCGATTTCGTGTCTAAGTTGTGGCAATTTTAGATATTGGAGGTTAGAAGTTTGAGGGTGAAGTGGACAAACCGATGTTTACACCGGTTTATCCTTTAAAAATAAACTGGGCTAGCTGGATTCGAACCAGCGAATCACGAAGTCAAAGTCCGTTGCCTTACCGCTTGGCTACAGCCCAATTGTCCAATTGCACTCATTATTATGAACAGGATAAAAAAATATATACAAAAAAAGTTTAAAAAATAAGAAGGATTTTAGCGAAATGTGCAGAAAGGTATTCATGCCGTTTGTTTTTCTTCAAAGAATAACTTTATTTTTTTAGGGAAGGGTGATCTTTTGAATGAAATTGAAAAAAGAAGTTTAAAAATAATTGAAGAAGCACTTGACCGCCAAGTGTCGGATATCCATTTTCAGCCGAAAGAAAACTATATTCAGCTGCAATTCCGCATCGCTGGGGAACTTCATCCCTATATCCAAATAAAAGAGCAGCTATATACAAAAATGCTATCTCACTTTAAATTCCAAGCGAATATGGATATTGGCGAAAAGAGACGTCCTCAGAATGGAGCACTTACCCTTTCCTTCCACGGAAAAAAGGTCAGTATACGCTTATCGACAATGCCTACTCCTTTTAATGAAAGCCTCGTTTTACGCTTGCTACCTCAAGAAAACAACTTCTCTTTTAAAGATTTATTTCTTTTTCCCAATCCTGCTAATCGAATGCCTGCCCTTATTCAAGAACAAGCGGGTTTTATGATTCTGACTGGCCCAACGGGATCGGGCAAAACGACAACAATTTATGCCCTCCTTCATCAAGCTGTTTCGAAGTACAACCGGCGAGTCCTGACAATTGAGGATCCTGTTGAAAAGATAAGTGATTCGTTTACCCAGTTAGAAGTAAACGAAAGAGCTGGGATTACCTTTTCAGAAGGATTTAAAGCGAGCTTGCGGCATGATCCGGACATCATTATGATTGGAGAAATACGCGACGGGGAAACCGCGAAAATAGCAATCAAAGCGGCGCTGAGCGGGCATTTAATCATTACGACAATGCATGCGAAAAACACAATTGGAGCCCTTTATCGGCTGCTTGAATTCGGCATTTCTTTTAGTGATATTCAACAAACTGTTACTGCTGTCGCAACGCAAAATCTTATCAACACCATTTGCCCCAATTGCAAAGGCAGTTGTGGACCACAATGTTCCTCGCAAACAAAACGCAGGCTGGCAGTATTTGAATTGCTCTCCGATCAAAACCTTATCGAAGCACTCGCCCATATTTATAACCCGAAAAACCCACTGCCAACATACCCAACGTTACGCGATGAAATTAACAAAGCCATTCAATTAGGGTATCTTCCAAAAGATTACAATGAACGGTGGAATGATGCTTCTTGAGAAGAAAAAAATGGAATAACAGAGAAAAAGCTGCGTTTTTAAGAGGAATCGGCAACCTCATCCAAAGGGGCTACACATTATCAAATAGCATTGAATTATTCGCCTTGAATGAAAGAGATGAAGTACAACAAGATATACAGACGATTCTGCAACAGCTTAAAAACGGCGATAGGCTTTACGATGTTTTGGATCGATTCAAGTTTCCAAACGATGTACTGTCAAGCATCTACTTTTTTGAGCATTATGATCTTGCTGAAGGTTTTATTCAAAGCGGCAATATACTTGAAAAACGTGAACATTTTAAAAGCCGATTGCAAAAAATTATGCAATACCCTCTCTTTCTCATTTGGCTTTCAAGTTTTATGCTTTATATGCTTTTCCGCTATTTGTTTCCCCAATTCTCGAATCTGTTCGATTCTGTGGGCAGTGAGCTTCCAAAAACTACGATGTTTCTCATGCAAATTGTAAAATCCCTGCCTGCCGTTCTCATCGGCTTCGCCCTATTGCTTATCTTTGTTCTTCTCAGCTATGCAGCAAAATACCGCAAGCAATCACCGCGTACAAAGCTAGCCCCGCTCCTGAAAATCCCATTTGTAAACACCTTAACAAAATTAATCATAACACAGCATTTCAGCTTGAGTTTCAGCTCCCTTCTAAATGCAGGAATCTCAATAAACGAAGCATTTCATATTTTTGAGCGGCAAAATTACTCCCTTCTTCTCCAACAAGAGGCGACGGATATTAAATTTCGGCTAAAAGGTGGTGAATCTCTAGAATCCATCATGAATGAAAGAGCTCTTTACCAAAGAGAACTTGCTTCGATCATTAAGCATGGCCAAATGAATGGCAAACTGGCAGATGAACTTGCCATCTATTCGGATATGTTGTTTCAACGGATTGAAGAAAAGCTTGTAAAAGCCCTCAATGTCGTACAGCCAACGATCTTTATCTTTGTCGGCCTTATCGTACTTCTCATGTTCCTGTCAGTCATGCTGCCAATGCTTCAATTTATTCAATCTTTATAAAAAACTCTTAAATGAAAAAGGAAGATTTCAATGAAAAAATATTTGAACAATAACCTTGGTTTCACTCTGATCGAGATGATGATCGTCTTGACAATTATTTCGATTTTGCTCTTAATTATCGTACCGAACATGACGAAAAACACAGACGTCGTTAATGGAAAAAGCTGTGATGCTACAATAAAGCTTCTGCAGGCGCAAGTAGGTGTGTATGAAATAGAAAAAGGAAAAAAGCCAACAAAAGTTGAGGATCTTTCAGACTATGTAGATGGAGCAATCAAATGTCCAGACAATTCAACGTTGGTGATTGAAAATGGCATTGTTAAAAAAGCCGGTTCATAAAATGAGCATCAGACCAAATCATCAACAGGGCTACACACTTATCGAATTAGCTATCGTTCTAACCATCTTTTCGATCATTGCATTAATAGTGATCCCCTCTTTTTCCGCGCTTTCCGAAACGAAATCAATCGATCATTTTATTGCTCAATTGGAAGAAGATATTTACTTCGCGCAAGCATCTGCATTATCGCAAGGAAAAAAGGTTTGTGTAGAACCACGAAATTCTAGCTATCAAATTCGGGGAAATAATGATGAGATTCTACTCGTGCGAAATCATTCTCCAGATATAAAAATTGAAAAAGGCACGTTAAATTTACAGCTCTGTTTCATTCAAAATGGAAATGTACCAAACTTTGGCACATGGATCGTCCGAACAAAAAAAGAAAGCTACAAACTGACATTCTACATCGGAAAGGGGAGGTTTCATGTTAGCAAACTGTAAAGGATTTACGTTAATTGAAGCAACAGTTTCACTCGCGATGATAACGATGATCATCGCAGCAACTGCTCCCCTCTTCACAACCGTTCTGCAGGAGAGGCAAACCGTTAAGCAGCAATTGTTTGCTTATGAGGTTATACAAAATACGTTAGAAGAATATCGAACGACAAATGAAAAACCTATCGCAGAATCCCCGATTTCAAAAGACGGTACAGATTATCTGTTAACTGTCCGTCAAGACACAGAAAGTGTGATAGAAATTTGCATCAAATGGAAAGGAAAAAACGGAAGGAATTATGAAGAATGCGGAACAGGCAGCCATATTTAAACAGCAGAGGGTTTACACTTCTTGAAACCATTTTTTCACTTTTTGTCTTCTCCATCATTGTTCTCTTTTTTCCGCTTATTGTTCAATTTTTCAAAACCGACGTAAGCACCGCGTTCGAAAAGGAGGCAGAACTCTTTTTCATGCAGATTGGCAGGGAAATACATTCAGCCGATGAAATAAGAGTCATCGATAACAAGCTCTATTTGCATTTTCGATATAATGACATAGCGAAATACGAACGTTTTCAAAATCTGTTACGGCGCCAACTGAAAGACACCGGCCATGAAATCGTATTACAGAATATAAAAACAGTTTCTTTTAAGATGAATGGCAAGATCGTTACGATTGAAATTGAAGGCCTAAATGGGAAAACGTTCAAAAGAAAATTTGCGCCAATAGGTGAAAGAAATGAAGAATGAAAATGGCTTTATTTTGCCAATCGTCGCTATTCTAGCTTTTCTTTTTGCGGCAATTCTTATTTACCAGGTGGAACTTTTAGAAAGCGATCGCCGCTTTTTAAAGGAAAGACAAAATTACTTTCTCCACGATACCCTTCTTCAACGCGCTTCTCTTGAAATGCTTTCTATTTTAGAAAAATCCGATACAATAGAAAAGGTAGCCGGTCAACTTACATTTGAGGGCGGTTCCGTCATTTATAAAGTGACAGAAGAACATCAAAATGAAACGGTTATTCTTTTAACTTCAACAACAGATTTACCGGGAAAAAGAGAAATATTTCTTGTATACGACAAAGAAACAAAAAGAATAAGCGAGTGGAGTGAGGGTATACAATGAACGCAATCTATTTAATAGGATTTATGGGATCCGGAAAGACGACGATTGGAACCGAATTAGCAAAAAAATTGGATCTCCCTTTTTTTGATACGGATGAAGAAATCATAAAAAGTGAAAACCGCCCAATCAGTCAAATCTTTGCTGAAGACGGTGAGGAGTATTTTCGCCAAGCGGAAACAAAAGCGCTTCATTCGCTTCCAACAGAGAATGTCATCGTTTCTACTGGGGGAGGAATCATTTTGAACGAAGAAAATCGCTCATACATGAAAAAAAACGGGAATACTTTCTTTCTTTACTGCTCTCCAGATAAACTATTTGAAAGGCTAAAGGACGATACTGCAAGGCCCTTACTGTCAGGAGACAAAAGAAAGGAAATTGAATCACGATTAGAAGTCCGTTTACCGCTGTATAAGGAAGCAAATCATATCATTGATACAAGCGATTTATCTATTGAGGAAACAGTAAAAAAAATAACCGATTTATTGACTAAAAACGAAAAATTCTGATCATGCTATAACTAGGTGATGCTTATGTCTCCAAATGAATACGTGGAATACGTGACAGAAAAGGTAATAAAATACTTTTTTGCAACAAAAGAAGAAAAGAAACAATTAAAACGAAAGAAAAAAGACCAAAGAGAGCCATTCTTATTTCGGTGGTTCGGCATCTTGCCTTTAGCAATTCTAGTCCATGTAAGAAAAAGAAAAGGCTAAAAAAGGATGTTCCTGGTTTAGCCTTCTTTATTCTCTATTCTATGGCCACGGTGGTTCGTTGGACCAATTCCATTTCCAATCGCAAGACTATGGCGAATCGCGCACGTAATAAAATGCTTGGCCTTGTTAACAGCCTTATACAATTCATTACCTTTTGCTAGTTCAGCTGTAATCGCGGCAGAATACGTGCAGCCTGTTCCATGTGTATGCTTCGTATCGATTCGATCGGAAGAAACTGAATAATAGGTGGAACCATCGTAAAGAAGATCAATCGCTTTTTGATCACTGCTTAAATGGCCGCCTTTAATTAAGACGTGCTTGACACCTAAATGATAAATCCGTTTCGCAGCCTTTTTCATATCGGTTATTGTTTCGACTTTTTTCATATCAGCAATGCGCATAGCCTCTGGTAAATTTGGTGTTATTAAAGTAGCTTTAGGCAGCAAATACTCACACAAGGCATCGATTGCATCATCTTTAAGCAGCTGGCCGCCGCCTTTTGCGATCATCACCGGATCAATCACAAGATTTTTCAGTTGATAATTTTCAATTTGCTCAGCGACTGCTTGAATGATTTCTTTTGAAAAAAGCATGCCTGTTTTCACTGCTTCAGGCTTCAAGTCTTCAGCTACAGCTTTTAATTGTGCAACGACAGATTCCACTGTTTGCGGATAAACAGCATGGACACCAAGCGTATTTTGTGCGGTAATGGCTGTGATCACACTCATGCCGTATACGTCTAATTCTTGAAAAGTCTTTAAGTCAGCTTGAATACCAGCCCCTCCCCCGCTGTCAGAGCCAGCAATCGTTAAAGCTTTAAATAGTGACATATCATCTCCTCCTCAACTATGAAAAACGTTCTGGCGAAAAAGAACGCAACGGTACTCTCTCTTTTAAGCCATCGATTTGATCGGCGACAACCTTAGCCGTAATTGGACTGAGCAAAATTCCATTTCGATAATGGCCGGTGGCGAATTGGACATGGTTATAATTTGAAAGTTGGCCGATTAATGGAAACCCATCCTGAGTTGCCGGCCGCAACCCAGCCCACTTGTGATTCGTTTCCATTGTTTCTAAAACCGGCAGCAGTTTTTTGCTCCACCTTTCAAGCCTCTTTATTCCTTTTTCTGTTACGTCAACATTAAATCCTGCAATATCTTCTGATGCACCGCACACGAGAGAACCGTTGCCTTTTGACACGACATAGCCTTGACTTGAGAAAACCAAGCTTTTTATTAGGCTCTCAGTACGATAAGAGCAAATTTGCCCCCGAATCGGAAAAACTGGAATGGCGATGCCAAAACTATTTTCCAATTCTTTTGACCAGGCGCCATTGCATATAATAAGGTGATCTGCAAAAAAATGCTTGTCTTCATAAGAGCGGAGGTGAACTTCATTTTTCCACCCGATCACTTCCACGTGCTTTAAATGTTCGTAAATCTGTACGCCTGTATTCAAACAAGCCTGTTTTAATGCTTTAACATAGTCGGGTGAATAAAGATGGCTTTCACTAGGTGTATAAAGGGCAGCAAGAATTTCTTCAGAAAGTGCAGGCTCCATTTCTTTCAATTCACTTTTTTCAATAATGGAAGCTTCAACACCGAATTGATTTTGCCATTCCATTCTCGTTTGAAGGGGGAAGCGTTCAGCTTCATGAAAAATCGTATAAAGGCTTCCCGATTCTACATACTCAAAATCCATGGAAGACTTGTTTTTTATTTCTTGCTGCCACTCGGGATACTCTTTCAGGCTTTGATGGGAAAGCAAGAAAAAATCATCAGGCTCCTCACTCATCTCCGAATAAGGCGCCAACATCCCTGCCGCGGCACCTGAAGCTTGTCCTCCGCACGTTGCAATTTCAAGAATGGTCACCTGATGGCCGCGATTTTGGCACTCGAAAGCCGTTGCCAAACCGATAACACCGCCGCCAAGTATGAGAATATCCTTTGCCACTACATGTTCACTTCCTCAGTCATCGTTTAGTCATCAATGCATCATTGAAATGAAGAGGTAAAATACCCCATCGTTGTGCTGGAAGCCGTTGCATAGCGTTTCTTTTCTATTCGGCCAGCAAGGTAGGACAGTCTGCCGGCTTCTATCGCAAATTTCATTGCTGCCGCCATTTTTACCGGATCCTTCGCTCTCGCAACAGCTGTATTTAATAGAATGCCATCGGCGCCAAGTTCCATGGCTTCGGTTACATCCTTCGCAGAGCCAAGGCCGGCATCGATAATAATCGGGACGCTTGCTTCTTCAATAATAATCGATAAGTTGTATGGATTTAATATGCCCAAACCCGTTCCGATTGGAGATGCTCCGGGCATAACTGCCGCTGCTCCAGCCTCTTCCAACCGTTTGCACAAAATAGGATCATCTGATGTGTACGGCAATACGACGAAACCCTCTTTAACCAATTGTTCCGTCGCTTTTAACGTTTCTACAGGATCAGGCAAAAGCGTTCTCTCGTTTGCACAGATTTCAACTTTAATCCAATTGCTTAATCCTGTGGCACGAACAAGCCTTGCAATTCTAATGGCTTCTTCTGCGTTGCTTGCCCCTGACGTGTTAGGCAAGTATCGAAAAGTTTTCCCTTCCAAATGCTGTAATATTGCATCTTCCTCAGGATGCTCAAGATTGACTCTTCGGATCGCAAATGTTAAAACTTCTGTACCCGAGGCAGCAATAGCTTCATTTTGAATATACGGATTTGCAAAACGCCCAGTCCCTAAAAAGAGCCTTGATGATAATTCCTCGCCAGCAATTTTGAATGAATCATTCAACTCGTTTACCCTCCTCCAACAAAATGTACTAGTTCAATTGACATTCCATCTTCAATGCCCGTCTCGCTCCATCTTTCTCGATCAATCACCTTTCCATCAACTTCAGCAACGACAAGATTATTTTCAAGCTTATAGTGCGCTACGACATCTAAAAGAGTTTTCACATGATCGAAATGCTCTTCTTCCCCATTAATTCTTAGCACCGCCATTATGTTTCACACTCCTTAATTTTTCGTATAAACGCTTCACACGTACCTTTTACATCGCTGCTTCCGACTACTTCACTAATGACGCATACACTTTTGCCACCGGCATTCAGCACCTCATCAACATTATGCAGTTTGATGCCGCCAATAGGGACAAATGGGATTTTAATTTCGTTTGCTACTTCCCTTAAGTAACTTACTGTAACAGGTTCAACGACATCTTCTTTACTTTTCGTTGGAAAAATGGGACCAACCCCGATATAATCGGCACCGTTTCTTTCTGCTTCCCGTGCTTGCTCAATCGAATGCGTAGAGATTCCTATGATTTTATCTCCTACAAGTTTACGGGCTTCCACTAACGGCAGATCGTCTTGTCCTAGATGAATACCGTCAGCACCAACAGCTAATGCAACATCAATATGATCATTTACAATGAAAGGAACATCAAATTCATTCGTTAGCTCCCGCAGCATTTTAGCTTTTTCCAATACTTGTTTTTTTGTACTTTTTTTATCTCTTAGTTGAATGAAGTCGGCTCCCCCTTCCATTGCTTCACGCATCACTTCTTTAAGCGTCCGTGATGGATGGAATTCTTCTCCGGTAATGACATATAATCTGAATCTTTTCAAATTTATACCTCCATTCATCCATAAAAATAAAAACCATAATCATGGAGAGCGGATTATGGTGATAAACAACGAGTTATAAACATCTCGACTTCCCTCCGCTGGCACCATCCAGATCAGGTTATGAGGGTAAAAGGATGACCTCCTTTTTCTCAGCTCTCCGCACCCCTAGTCTTTGAAAATATGAAATTAACCTTATTATGTCAAATAACTTCTGAAAAAACAATCTTTACATATACAGGCTAGCAAGTAAAATGCCTAAATTATCATAGTATATTTCATCAAATTGTAACAATGGCAAGGGATTCACACCCATCCCGACCTCAATTGTAAACCCTGACCTCTTCCATTCTTGGATAAACCAATCCTTATATCCTGCGTAACTGTCAAGATAACGTACAGGTTTATATCCACTTGCTCTCGCGAATTCTGAAACGATTGTTTCAGCGATTGGTGGTTCAAATCCTTCAAATCCCCAATAAATTTCTTTTCCTTGAGAATGGAATGCCAAAACACGATCAAAGTTGCGCCTTTTCGTCAAGTTAGCGATTGCAATTGATTCAGGTTCACTTAACGGCTTTTGTCCGGGATAATCTCTTGGACCCGGTTCCTTCGGTTTTCTTTCTTTCTCAATACTCCACCTTGCTGGAAATTGGTTATTTAAATCTATCCCCCTGATATTTGCCTTCCACCCTGAGAACTCCTTGCTTCCATTATTTAATTTCAAAACATTGCTTTTGTAAGGTTCCTCATCGGGAGGGCCATATAAAACAAGATTTACGCCATCCGGGTTCACCATCGGCACGATCGATAGAAAAGTTTTTTCATACAACGAAAGTGAAGGCACATTGCGAATGCATGTCTGATTCGTCAATGCCAATAAATAATCGTTCAAAAAAGTCATCAAAATAGACGTCGTTATCCACTCATTTGCATGAAAAGAACCGTTTACGTGAACTTTTTTCGGCCCAGTTCCAACAATCATTTCAGGAATTTGCTTTTGCATCACTGAATTTCCGATTGATCCTTGTTGTATAAATGGATAGACTGTTAGCAGCATTCTAATATCTCTTACGAGTGTCTCATAATCATAATTTTTTTTCCCATCAATTAGCCTCCAAGTAATTCTTATAGGCAATTTAATTGTTGTGCCAGCCCGGAGGTGAGTTGGTTCAATTCCGGAATTGATAAAAAGCAATTGTTGCAGAGGAATATTTCTTTTTGATGAAATGGACCAAAATGTATCGCCCGGCTGAATGGTATAGGCCGAGCTAATGAAACCCGGAATTTTAATCGTTTCTCCAATTTTTAGATTCATTGGATCTGCCTCTTTATTTGAGTCAACGATAAGCTGTAAAGGAATTTGAAATAACTGGCTGTAAAGCCAAAACGTATGGCCGCGCTGAACAACGAGTTCCAAATAATCCCCCCCATGGGAAACATTCTCTTGTATAAATATGAGCGAAAAAAAGAAAAAGAACCCAATGCTGGGTTCCATGTTTCACTTTTTAACCTTTACATCCGTTCCGTTATTCTTATCAAAAAATCGAAGCAAATCCCCATAAATAATTCGATCGGAATAATGAAGCTCTTGTTCGGTCTTTTCTTTATAAGGTTCACATTTTTCTATGTCTGTTTCCATACCTGTCGCCTTTTCATAACAAAGATCTTTCGTATAAACGAAGTCTTTTGTTATGAAACTTCCATCTCTAAAAACAGCAGCATTCGAATGTTCTTTTGAAAACAAATCATTGCCAAAATAGATGTCGTCTTTCAAATCAATGCCAAGTAAATTAAAGATCGTTGGCTTCAAATCAATTTGGCCGCCGACTGTTTCGATGACTTTCCCCTTTTGCCCAGGAATGTGAATGATTAATGGGACTTTTTGCAGCTGGGCACTTTCAAACGGCGTTATTTCCCTGCCTAAATATTGGCTCATCGCTTTATTGTGGTTTTCAGAAATACCATAATGGTCTCCATATAAAATAAAAATGGAATCCTCGTAAAGCCCTTCTTCTTTTAACCTTTCAAAAAAGTTTTTTACCGCTTCATCCGTATATCGAACGGTTGTGAAATAACGATTGAGCGTACCGCTACTTGATGTCCATGGCGGGATGATTTGATCCTCTTCTTCTAATGTAAACGGAAAGTGATTCGTTAATGTAATAAATTTAGAATAAAAAGGTTTCGGCATATGCTTCAAGTATTCTATGCTCTGTTCAAAAAACGGACCGTCCTTTAACCCCCACCCAATCGAATTTTCCTCAGTAACACTATAACTATCTACATCATAAAAGTGGTCATAGCCTAATGAATCATACATAACATCCCTGTTCCAGAAGCTTTTATTGTTTGCATGGAAAACTGCAGAATAATAGCCACTTTCTTTTAGTTGGTTAGGTGTTCCGTGATAGGCATTTTGTGAATGGGTGAAAAAGACCGCCCCACTTGGCAATGGATACAGTGAATTCTCAAGCAGAAACTCTGAATCCGATGTTTTTCCCTGGCCGGTTTGATGGTAAAAGTTTGGGAAATAATAACTTTCTTTTATAAGAGAATTTAAGAAAGGTGTGATGGCTTCTCCGTCAACCGTATTGTTAATGACAAAATCTTGCAATGACTCAAAAGAAATAACAAACACATTTTTCCTTTTGGCAATCCCGGTCATCTTTTCATTTGGTTGTGCGCGATTGGCTTTTACATAGTTTTCAATATCTACGATTTCGCTTCCATCCGCCAGCGCTCTCTGCGCCTTCGCCCGGGACTGCATAATGATATCGTAAATGTGATAGTTATACACTCCGATATTCTTGATGAGCATCTCTCTATCGAACGTCCTTGTCAATAATTGCGGACGCTCTGTTTCAGCTAGTCCAAGATTAATCGCGAATAGCGCCAACGCTGCGGCAAATATGGACGCAATTTGTTTCTTTGTCGTATGCACAGGTTTGACTTGTAAGAATTTCATTAATACAGCAAGAATAATGACATCGATGAAAAACACAACATCTGTAAAATTCATTAATTCAAAGACGCTGCTCCCTAAATCTCCCATATTGCTCGTTTGGAAAAGGAGGGGAATTGTAATAAAATCATTAAAAAAACGATAGTACACAATATTGGCATACAGAATGAAAGAACCTATGAAACTTATAAGCAAAATCATCCGATTTCGCAGTCTTTGAGAAAAAAATAAACTAAAGCCTAAAAACAGCAGCACTGTGCTTAATGGACTAATAACTAAAATAAATTGCTGCATTTTATTTTCTAAAGGGATATTAAAATAAAATCGAATAACGAAATACGTTTTTATCCATAATAAAATCGTAGCTGTGAAGAACATCGAATAGTTAGCTAACGTCTTCTTCATCGTAATCCAGCACTCCTCATTTCTCTTTCGTACGGTAATTCTTTACATAAGAGATATCATAATCTCTTTTAACTGTTATGGCAACCGACAGTTTTTCCATATTTAAGCAAATCTAACTTTTCACCACTAACTTCCAGAAAAATGAATTAGCGTTTTTTCTTAACCCCACATAATAATTACGATTAAAGACTGGATAAAGTTTCGCTTTTCTTAAAAAACAGTTAAATAGTCCTGTCTTTTTTCTCTCTTTCAAATCTATATTCTTTTCTTAAAATGAGCAATGCGATTTTGTAATCTTGAGCCTCAATCATTTTCATTCTGTACAGTTCATGTATTTCTTCTTCCATTAACTCCAAATCAGCGAGACGATTTCCTGTATAAATAAATATTCCAAAGCGCTTTAATAATTGCTGGATATCATAAAATGTATTCAAAATGAAACACCCTTTTAAAGAAAACTCTAATATACCGTAGGTAAGAGCAGATTACACTAATCTGCTCTTACTTCAAAAAGGCTGTTGTTAAATTCTCGATTCGATTACTTTTTCCCTCATTTCAGGAAATGTTAAATGGCGGACTGTTTTAAAAAATCGAAAGCCTATTGCAACAAGCAATAACGCAACGGTTTGAATGAAAATGATTTTCTTTACCGTTTTTATAACGTTCGCCTCCTTTTTCTACAATCCAATATATCGGGCATAAAGCGTTTTTGCTCTCACGATATCTTCTGTCCCTTGGACAAGAACACGCCCATCAGGGAATAATACGAGACGCTCTCCTTCTTTGAGCTGAACCCGCAGTAAAAACGGGGTCTCTTTCACATCTGCAATTGGTTTAAGCCGATTTGACCACTCATTTAATAAGAATGACTGCTTTGCCTTTATCTGAACCGTTTCACGGCCGCAAAGTGACGTGGCAATTTCTTCATGATCAATTTTTAAGGCGGGATATTCTTTTCTTTGGCATGTAGGACAATTTTGCTTTGCTTCACCGAAGGGAATCACATGTGTCCGGTTTTGCCAAACGTCTATTGAGATTAACCCATTTCTTAGTTTATGATGATCTTCCGCTAAATATTTAAGCGCTTCAGTGACTTCATATGAAGAAACAATGTCGACGATTGGTGAAATAACTCCAACGGTATCACACGTTTCTCCGCTTCCATCGCCTTCAGTAATGAAGCATCTCAGGCAAGGCGTTTTTTCAGGAATAAACAGCGCACTCATCCCTCGGGAACTAACAACCCCGCCATATACGTAAGGAATGTTATTTTTAAAAGCTGCATCATTTAGTAGGAATCGTGTCGAAAAATTATCCGTCCCGTCAACGATCAAGTCAATTCCAACGAGGAATTCTTCAATATTGGCTGCGGTTACATCCGCAACGATCCCTTCGATCGATATGCTGCTATTTATTTTTCTTAACTTTCTTTCTGCAGCCACAGCTTTGGGCAAAGACTCTCTGACATCGTCTTCATCAAAAAGCATCTGTCTTTGTAAATTCGACAATTCTACATAATCCCGATCAACGAACCGGAGAAAACCAACACCAGAACGAACGAGGTGGTTAGCGGCTGCCGTGCCAAGGGCGCCCATTCCGACGATAAGCACCTTGCTTTTTTTTAATTTTTCTTGACCTGTTGAGCCGATTGGCGCAAACAACATTTGTCTTGAGTATCTCTCAAACATTTCACCCAAATTCTTTTCCCCTTTATCTGTAAATGTAAACTTAGAAAACACCAGTTTGTGTAACCGTCCGTAAGACCCCCATTAAAGTCTCGTTTTATAACATGCTTTTTCTGTGATTAGCTGATTCACAGGTTTATCGTAACGATCGCGTGGTACGTGTGGAATCAGTTGGCATTCAAAAGATAAAGATATCGTTTCGTTCGGGTATTTTTGCAAATAACGATCAAAAAATCCCCCTCCATAACCAATTCTATATCCATTTTTATCAAAAGCAAGTCCGGGAACGATCAATAAATCTAGGTCTTTTTCCGCGATTGCTCTTGTTTTTTCGACAACAGGCTCTTCTAAATTACAGAATCCTCTTTCGATTTGTGAAAAAGAATCAAAAAGATAAAACTCCATTTCAAATGAATCAGGCGAACATTTTGGGACGGCGGTTTGTTTGCCAAGCTTCCATGCTTCTTCGATAATTTTCTTCGTATCAATTTCTCTATTTACTGAAACTGTCAAGCCAATCGTGTTCGCTTCATGCCACAAACAATCCTGAAAAAGCCTATCTTGAATTTTTTTACAAAGATTGCCAAATGTATCGCTAGGCATGTGAGCAAGCTTTTTTTTCATGAACGTACGCCATTCTTGTTTCGTCATATCACACTCATTCTCCTTGTTAAAGGGAAAAAATAAATCCTTATGGTATTGGCCTTCAGCCAAATTAAAAAAAGCAGCAGGATTTACCTACCGCTTACTTTGTTTCACGATGCAACGTATGCCTTTTTAACCTTGGGCTGTATTTTTTAAGTTCTATACGATCCGGATTATTACGTTTGTTTTTTGTAGTAATATAATTACGGTCACCCGTTTCAGTGCAAGCAAGAGTTACTTGTACACGCATCTATACCCCTCCATTTCATCATCACAAATCAAATTAACGTACCCATTGTACCAAATTATCAACTTAGGTTCAAGTTATCTATTTTTTCCCTTTCTTTTTTATTACTCCTCGTTTAAACTATATTTGTAAATCATTTGAAAAAAGAGGGATTCAAAATGGAAATTGCGATTCTATCGCTATTGGCAGTAGCTGTCTTTATTTTGATCTTTTCTTTTTTTCAAAAGGATCCTGCGAAGGATGTCGAAAAGCAACTTGAAAACTTTTCGATAAGCTTAATGCAGGAAATTTTGAAATTAAAGAAAAAGATTAATGTTTTGGAAGAAGAGATCATGTTAACCGACAATAAAAAAAGTAAGAAAGGATAAAAAATGACTCGAAACGGATTGCGAAGTTTTGCTGCAGGCCTACTACTCGCTACGGCTGTATTAAGTTACTTTTATTTTCAAAATGTCAAGGCGGACGCTACTCCTGCTGCATCAAATAGCCCAACAGAAGAGAGGAAACAATTGACTGAGACAGATGTCAAATCATTTGCTGACAAAAATGATCTCGTCATTCTATCCGAAAAAGAATTTGAAAAGTTGAATGAACAAGCCAATCAACAAGCTGATAAAAATGTCGTGTACCAAATTCAACTTGACGTTCCTAAAGGCACAAGCAGCCAAGAAGTGACAAGCAAACTTTTTGACGCGAAAATCATTACAGACAAAGATGAATTTAGAGATTATTTACATAAGAATAAACTCGAAACCGCTGTAAAATCGGGATCTTATAAGCTTAACAGTGAGATGTCGATCAAGGAAATCGTCAACATTATTACAAAATAAACATGCCAGTCCGTTAAACACTTGCAGGACTGGCATTGTTTCTTTTATTGCCATATTGCTCTGTTCATTTTTTTAAAAGATATTTTTCTGACAAAGAAATACAAAATGAGGTGGCCTGCTCCAAGAACCATCATGAGGTATCGGATGCTTTCTTCTTTGAACATGGATACACAAATAATAAACGCCAGGATGGAAAAAATGCGCCCAACATTTACATATAATTCCCGAAAAACAATATATTCCACTCTAAAGTCGGCAGCTTTTTTCGCTGTTCCGATGACATCATAAGTGATGGACTGGTAAGGGACGAGCAAAAGCGGGTAGGCAATCGAAATCACAGCAGCATAAAATAGTAAACCGGGATACGTTAATTTAAAAAGAATGATGTAAACTGCTGCATATAAAATGATGCCTCCTGCGAGAATTGCTTTTTTTCGATTTTGTTTCTTAATAAATCTTGCAACTGCATAATAAGCCAGCAGCTGGACAGTGGACATGACGAAATTAAACGCACCCAACGCCAATTCACTTTTTGTTATGATGAAAACCCAGACAACGATAACAAAAGCAAACGTTCCTTCACGCAGCCCTTGGAAAAAATGTGCGTATAAAATATTTCTCCAATTTCTGTTTCTTTTTTTTTCTTGAAAGACATCGCGAAAAGCAAAACTGCCCTTGGCCGCTCTTCTGTGCAAGAAAAAACTCAATACTACTGCTCCCACAAAAAGCAAGAGAGAAAAAGAAAAAATAATTTTATAACCCGTAAACTTTTCCATCGAAGAAATGATAAATCCTGCAAAGATTGGGCCGACAATTCCTGAAAACGAAGTCATTACTCCAAGAAAACCATTAAAAAAATCACGAGTTTCAGGTTCAGTGATTTCAAAGGTTAAAACATTATAAGCAAGCCAGTAAAAACCGTATCCGATTCCGAGTAGTGCCCCAAGTAAAACGATATACGCACTTGCCCTCTCGCCGGAAAGCAATACTGCTAAATAAAAAGCTGATAAAAAAATCACACCGATCCTTAATACAATGACCCGATCGATTTTTTTAGCGATTTTTCCGGCGAATAGAAAAGCAATTGGTTCTAATACGACGATTGCTAAATTATAAACAGCAATATCTATAAATTTACCGGTCTGTTTCCAGAGAAATACATTCACAAATGTATTTGACAAAGCAATGCTTAAAGAGTAAAGGCCACCAATTAAAATCAGTAAAGAAAGACCGCGCGTCACTTCAATATTTCCAAGTATTTTTTTTAAAATGTTCATATGTATCTCTCCTTTTCCCTTAAAAATTAGTGTGCGTTAATCAAGTGACGATATTCGCACGGAAAAGAAGATAAAGAAAACTTGCACTCAGGACTTAAAATTTGCCGCCACGTCGATTTTCTGCCGTACTGCAAATTATCCTTCCCTAACACAGAAAAAAATCAGCCAAATAATTGGCTGATTTTGAGTGAAATCTTTTTTATTTAGCTTCGTTGTAGCGTTTTGCCACTTCATCCCAATTTACAACGTTCCAGAATGCATTAATGTAGTCCGGACGTTTGTTTTGGTATTTTAAATAATAGGCATGCTCCCATACGTCAAGGCCAAGAATAGGAGTTTTACCTTCCATAAGCGGTGTATCTTGGTTTGGTGTACTCATCACTTCCAACTGACCGTTATTTACAACTAACCATGCCCAGCCGGAACCGAATCTGCCTGTGGCCGCTGCCGCAAACTCCTCTTTAAACTTATCAAAGCTTCCGAATTTGTTGTTGATGGCTTCAGCTAATTCACCAGAAGGCTGGCCGCCGCCATTCGGGCTTAAAATTTGCCAGAAGAACGAGTGGTTGGCATGTCCTCCACCGTTATTTCTTACAGCTGTACGGATGTTCTCAGGAACCGCGTCAAGATTTGCGACAAGTTCCTCTACACTTTTGCTTGCCAAGTCGTCATGGCCTTCAAGTGCATTATTCAAATTGGTGACATACGTGTTGTGGTGTCTCCCATGATGAATCTTCATCGTTTCTTCGTCGATATGCGGTTCAAGTGCGTTCGCAGCGTAAGGCAATTCAGGCAGTTCATACTTTGCCATAAGCAATTCCTCCTTCATATGTAAGTTGTGATCACTTTTTACATTACCAGATATACCCTAAGGTTTCAATTTTTTAAACCTATTTACAATACTTTTTTTGAAATCAAAAAAACAAGTTTCATCAGAAACCTGTACGCTTGGTGATGTATGGTGGCTCGAGACGGAATCGAACCGCCGACACGAGGATTTTCAGTCCTCTGCTCTACCGACTGAGCTATCGAGCCAGTTTTTTTAGTTCTCCAATTGAGATAGGGAAATCCTTCTAGATGCCTCTGTCCCTTCCTCTTCTAGCTTATGCTTCGATGCAGGCTGTGTCGGGACAACTCGCGGATCATTCGACGATGCATTTGCTCGTTGCTCTACCGACTGAGCTATCGAGCCTATTATTTTGTTCTCCAATTGCTCCGGTTTCGTATGTATGGCGGAGGAAGAGGGATTCGAACCCCCGCGGGCCGTGAAGCCCCTGTCGGTTTTCAAGACCGATCCCTTCAGCCAGACTTGGGTATTCCTCCGTTTTGCAAGATGTTGGAAGCAAGAGGCCTGATGAACGTTAAATCAAAATACTTTTTAAACTTTATGAATAACTTTCAATCCGGCTTCTAGCCTCTGATCCCTGACATCTGATTTAGTGGACCCTGTAGGACTCGAACCTACGACCGGACGGTTATGAGCCGTCTGCTCTAACCAACTGAGCTAAGGGTCCATTGTTATTATTCACTT